>JBCBME010000007.1:0-19028 GCA_039822945.1 Pseudomonadota bacterium | reverse complement strand
CGTCTCTCCGATGAGGCTGCCGGAGTAGCCAACGCGCTGCACACGATCGATGGGAGAAGAGCCGTCAGACCCGAAGTCTTGCGAGCACGGATGCCTATGTCACGGTGTTTCCATGGCGCGATGTGGGGATCGTCATCGTGCTCAGCTTTCTTGCAGCGCTTGCGGCGCTCGCGCTCATGATGCGGCTTTTGCGGTCGGTGAGCTTCACGCCCTACGTCATCTACCGTCTCGCGCTGGGCGTGGTGCTGCTGAGCCTCTATTACTCCGGCGCGTTCACTTGAGATAGGTGGGCAGAATGTCGGCCATGGGCGTCGGCGTGACGCCAAGCGCATCGAGGCCCGGATGGGCACCGGAGACGACATTGTCTTTCCCGAGATTGGCCACCTGATCGCGCGTGATCTGAGGCTCGATCCGGCCACCGCTCAGTTGGCTCAGCGTCTCGAACCCGAACCCCATGAGCGAGCCTATCGGCGCAGGCAAAGGCAGCACGAGGCGCGTGCGGCCAAGCTGTTTGAGCATGCGGTGCATGAGGTCGGAGAATGTCTCTATCTCCGGCCCGCCTAGCTCGTAGATGCCGGATGTCTTCTCCTTCAGGCCCGCGACCGCGGCGGCCGCGACATCACCCACGAAGACGGGCTGAAAGCGGGTGCTCGCCCCGACGACGGGCACGAAGGGGGAGAGTTTGGAGAGGTCCGCAAACCGATTGAAGAAACTGTCCGCGGGGCCAAAAATGATGGAGGGCCGCAGGATCATGGCCCCTGGCATGTGCTTGAGCACGCCCTCTTCCCCGGCAGCCTTGGTGCGGGAGTACTGCGAGGGAGATGACGCATCCGCCCCAATGGAGGAGAGCTGGATCATGTGCCCAAGACCAGCTTCAGCGGCGAGCCGTGCCACCCGAGTTGCTCCTTCGGCCTGGAGCGCGGCAAAGCTTCCACCGCGCCCTTCGGCCAGGATCCCCACGCAGTTGATGACCGCGTCCGCGCCGGCGAGTGCGGCGCTCACCTGTGCATCCTCACGGATGTCACAGGCGACGACCTCTGCGTCCATGTCGCTGGCGGCCTTGGTGTTCCGCACGGCCACGCGCACGCTCCACCCTGCGGGCGCGGCGGCCTCTGCGATAGCGCGCCCCACGAAGCCTGATCCGCCGATGATGGTGACTGTTTTGGCCATGCTTTGCGTCTCCTTCGAGGCGGTGAGCTAGCCCGCTCAGCCCCGCATGCCAGCGCCGCATGCCCGACTTCTGACTTTCTTGGCTGCGGGCCCGTTGCAACTGCGCGCGGCTCGTTGACAGGGGAAGCCCAACGGCGTATCCGGCGCGTCACCAAACCCGTGCCCAGATGGCGGAATTGGTAGACGCGCCAGCTTCAGGTGCTGGTGTCCGTATGGACGTGGAGGTTCGAGTCCTCTTCTGGGCACCACTTATCCCAATAATTGTTTTTCAGATCAGCCCGCTTCGGGCCTGGGCTCAGTTGCTGTCGAGGCGTGCATTCGCAGGGTGTCGCTTGGCTCGGTCTTGCGACAATCAAACAGCAGTGCCTGAAGAGAGGTATTGCGCGGGGTCAGGCCGGGTTGGGTGCCGAGGCTTCCCAATATTCGCCGGTTGCGACGATGCAGGACGTTCCGCTGGCGTAATGCTGAACGATGATCCAGTCCCCGTTGGTGGGGAGAACCCAGACCTCCAGCGTGGTTTCGGGATCGCGCAAGCCCACTCCACGCCGCTCAGCCTGCAAGCTCGATTTCAGGGTCGCGGTGATCCGCGTGCGGTCATCACAGCTGACATCACTGATGGAAGCGCTGCTTTGAGCCGCCAGTACAAGAAGCAAAATGATCGAAGCAAATCGAAGGATCATGCCCGGAAGGTAGCCGAATCGTTCGCTGTTTGTAACGGAAATATGACAAAATTCACTGTTTACGCCCTTTTTTTTGCGCCGCCGGATGGCCGCCTAAAAGGGAAGCAGTGTCATAAATCCTTTACCGTAACGTCACTAAACGGATTCAAAACCATCATGTTTCCGTATCAAACCGCCCCTACGTCGCTCCGAGACATTTGGGGGCGACATGCTGGCGATCGAGAATCTGACGAAGAAATTCGGCACAAATATTGCTGTGGATGCAGCCACCATTACCGTGCCCGAGCCAACCATGATTGGCATTATCGGCAGATCCGGAGCGGGCAAGTCCACCCTCCTGCGCATGCTGAACCGACTTAGCGATGCGACCGACGGCACGATCACCTTTGAGGGTGAGGAGATTACTGGCCTCAAGGGGAGTGCCCGGCGCCACTGGCAGTCGCGCTGCGCGATGATTTTTCAGCAATTCAACCTCGTTCCGCGCATGGACGTCGTTTCAAATGTCCTCCACGGGACGCTGAACCGCCGCTCGACGCTGGCGACGATGTTCAACCTCTACCCGCAGTCTGACATTCACATGGCCATCGAGATTCTCGATCGCCTCGGGATTGCCGAGCAGGCCCCGAAGCGAGCCGAAGCGCTTTCTGGCGGGCAGCAGCAGCGCGTCGCAATTGCGCGGGCGCTGATGCAGGACCCCAAGATCATTCTGGCAGATGAGCCCATCGCCTCCCTCGATCCGATGAACGCCCAGGTGGTTATGCAGTCCCTGCGCGACATTCATGAGGAAGATGGCCGCATGGTCATTGCCAACCTCCACACCCTCGATACGGCGCGTCGCTATTGCGATCGCGTAATCGGAATGCGGGACGGCCGCATTGTGTTCGACGGAACCCCGTCGCAGCTCACCACGGGTGCGGCGCGAGACATTTACGGCGCAGGAGCGGACTTCTCTGAAGCTGCGACCTCCACCGAAATCGAGACACTGGACCGGACGAAGCAAATCGCCTGAGCCAGTTGCCCCTCCCCGTCCATGAGCGGCGGGGGATTTTCATCACATGGAGAGAAAGATGAAAAAGACGTTTGCAGCGGCCCTTCTGGCCACGACGGCACTGACCGGCGCAGCACACGCTGACGGTCATGCAATCACCGAGTTCCGCATCGGCATCCTCGGTGGCGAAAACGCCCAGGATCGCCTGAACTCCTACGCGTGCCTGCAGAACTACACCTCCGAAGCCCTCGGCGTTGAGACGAAGCTCTTCGCACCGGCTGACTATGCTGGCGTGATCCAGGGTCTTCTGGGCGGCACGCTCGACATGGCTTGGCTCGGCGCATCGTCCTACGCAGCGATCCACCTGCAGGACGCGGACGCAGTTGAGCCCGTGCTCATCAAGGTCAACATGGACGGTTCCGTGGGCTACCACTCCATCGGCTTTGCCCGCGTGGACAGCGGCATCACCTCGCTCGAGGACATGACCGGCAAGGTCTTTGGCTTCGGTGACCCGAACTCCACCTCCGGCTACCTGATCCCGTCCATCGAGATCCCGCAGGCGGGTGACGATATCACCATGGAGCCCGGCGACTACTTCGGCGACGTGCGCTTCACCGGCGGCCACGAGCAGACCATCGTCGCAGTCTCCAACGGCGATATCGACGCAGGCGTGACCTGGGCCGACGCACAGGGCAACTGGGAAGACGGCTACAACTCCGGCGCGCTGCGCAAGGCCGTGGACGCGGGCCTCGTGGACATGAACGAACTGGTGCAGATCTGGAAGTCCAAGGTCATCCCCGAGGGCCCGATCGTTCTGCGCACCGAGCTTCCTGCTGAGGTGAAAGCCACGATGACCGAGCTCGTCGATACGCTTCACGAGCGTGACGTGGACTGCGCCTACTCCGTGGCAGCTGGCGAAACGCTCGGCTTCCAGCCGGTGACGCACGCGACCTACGAGTCCATCGTCGAGGCCCGCAAGGCCAAGATCGGCGGCTAAGCCTTTTCCATGACGAAGCCGGCGGCCTGAGAGGGCCGTCGGCTATTTTTTGGCGAGCACAAAGGGGGACACGGGCATGGCAGACGCAACCGCCGGGGTGGCACCACAGAGCGTGGGCAGCATCCAGTCCGACTACATGGCGCAGGTGCAACGTCGCAGGCTTTACAGCGGCCTGACGCTCCTGATCTTTGTCCTCCTGATGGTATCCGGCTTCAACGTTGTCGATGACCGCAATGCTGGCGGGTTTTGGGACGGCTTGGGCCAAATCGGTGACTATCCCGCCGACGTTCTCTCAGAGGCATGGGAGCAGCGCGCGGAGCTGCCCGGCCTCATTGTGAAATACTTCCCCGCCCTGATCGAGACGATCAACATTGCCGCTGTCTCTACGTTGATCGGTGCGTTTGGCGGGCTGGCTTTTGCCCTTCTCGGGACGCGCGGGCTGGCCAAGTGGCCTCGCCTGATCCCGCTCTTCCGCCGGATCTCTGACATCATGCGCGCGGTCCCCGAGATCGTGATCGCGCTCGTGCTCATCTTTGTTTTGGGCGGCGGGCCGGTGCCTGCCATGATTGCTATTGCGATCCACACAGCAGGCGCGCTCGGCAAACTCTTTTCCGAGGTGGCCGAAAACGCTGACCTCAAACCTGTCGAGGGCCTTGCCTCTACCGGCGCCTCTTGGATGCAGCGGATGCTGCTCGGGGTGCTGCCACAGGTTGCGCCGAACTTTGTGAGCTACGGGCTCCTGCGTTTCGAGATCAACATTCGGGCCTCTGCCATTCTCGGCTTCGTTGGGGCGGGCGGCCTCGGCTACGAGCTGCGGAACGCGATGTCCTGGGGCCCCGGCCGCTTTGACGAGGCAGCCGCGATCTTCATCCTGCTTTTCACGACCATCGTCTTCTTCGATCAGGTCTCGAGCCGCTTCCGCAACCGTTTGACTGAGGGACAGGCCCAATGACGACTGCCGACACCAATCTGACGGACGCCAAGCACGCAGCGGATGACCTCTTCCGCAGGAAGCGTCTTTTCGCATTCGCGGTCCCAGCGGCCATTCTCGTCTACTTCACCTATATCTTCTTCGCCTTTGATCTGCCGGGTCTCGCGCAGCGGGCGAACATGGATAACGCGGTCACGCTGGCCTCGGACAGCTGGTCCCACAAGGTTCACGTGACACGCAACAACCGCGACGGGACCGTTGAGTACGCCGTCGAGGGTGAGCGCAAAGGCCGGTATCCCGAGGGCGAGCGCCCGGACTGGGTCACGGGCGATGAGGTCCTGACAATCGATCTCGGCGCAGGCCACGTGGTGCGCTACCTGCCGGAGAGCCGCACTGAGATCGAGATCCCGAACTTCCCGCTCATCGAGGCGCAGGCCGAAGGTCGTTCTGTTATCACGAACCTGCCGGATGAGCTGCCTGACTGGATCAACGCATCGTCCCGGCGCGTGGCGATCACCACGCCCGAGGGCCGCATCACACTCACCGGCTCTCGGACCGAGGTCTTCAACTACTTCCCAGGGTGGGAGCTTTTCTGGTTCACGCTGGACAGCCCCTATCATGATCAGAGCTTCGGCCGGATCTTCTTTGGTGAGCGTCTTGACCCGGAGCGGTCCAACCTGTCGGGGGCGGTCTACGACTGGTGGAACAACGCCATGTGGCGGCACAAGGATGTCGTTTGGGCCATCGGCGAAACGCTCCTGATGGCGTTCCTCGGGACGATGGGCGCGGCGATCTTGGCCTTGCCGCTGGCTTTTCTTGCGGCCAAGCGTTTCTCGCCTTTGATGGCAATCCGTGCGGCGACCCGGCGTGTTTTCGACTTTGTCCGCGGTGTGGACGCGCTGATCTGGACAGTGGTGCTCGCGCGTGCCTTCGGGCCGGGGCCTCTGACGGGGACGCTCGCGATCCTGATCACCGATACAGGAACCTTCGGGAAGATCTTCTCGGAAGCGCTGGAGAACGTGGACGGCAAGCAGATCGAGGGTGTGGAGAGCACGGGTGCAAAGCCGCTTCAGCGCTATCGCTTTGGCGTGATCCCTCAGGTTGTTCCGGTGCTGCTGGCTCAGATCCTTTACTTCCTTGAATCAAACACCCGGTCCGCCACCATCATTGGTGCGATCACGGGCGGCGGGATCGGCCTGATGCTGACGCAGGCCATCCAGACCCAGAAGGACTGGGAAGAGGTGGCCTATTACATCGTGCTGATCATCGTCATGGTGATGTTCATGGATTGGTTCTCCGGCTGGCTCCGCGGCAAGCTCATTGGGCGAAAGGAGTGACGGCGCGCCTCTCTCCGGATGAGCCGTACATCCATCCTGATTGTGAGATCGTCGACACAACTTTTGGAAGCTTTGTAGAGATCGGGAGGGGTAGCCGTGTCGCCCATTCGGCCTTCGGCGACTACTCCTATTGCGACCGCTACGCAGACATTGCCAACGCTGAGATAGGCAAGTTTTCGAACATCGCCTCTTTCAGCAGGATCGGCGCGACGGATCATCCGCTCGACACGGCCTCCTGTCACCATTTCCTCTACCGATCGAACGATTACTGGGACGATGCAGAGCGTGACGAGGCCTGGTTTGCCAAGCGCCGCGCGCGGGTCGCCCATGTCGGGCATGACACCTGGATCGGTGCCGGAGCGATGGTCAAGCCGGAAGTAACGGTCGGCCATGGCGCCGTTGTCGCCGCGGGCGCCGTCGTCACGAAAGACGTCGAACCCTACACCATTGTGGCGGGGACCCCGGCCAAGCCCTTGCGCGAGCGCCAACCGCGCAGCATCGCAGATCGATTGATCGCGCTTGCCTGGTGGGACTGGCCGCATTCGGAGCTGCGGCGCACGTTGGAAGACTTTCGGCATCTGTCGGCCGAGGCCTTTCTTGAGAAATACGAAACATAGCGCGAACCGCATCGGCTGGGCCCTGCGCCCGGCGGGAGACGCGGATCGCGTCGACATTCTCGCGTTGGAAGAAGCGGGCATCAGATATGCGGCCGAAGCGCTCTGGGGCAATTGGCGCCCGTCGTCCTCCCCCGAGGCCCTCGAGCTTACTGGGCACGAAATGGTGGTGGACGGCGCGGAGATCCTCGGCTGCATCCAGACCCTGGAAGAGCCCGGCCACGTGCAGATCGCAAAGCTCTACCTTGCGCCGCAAGCACAGGGTCACGGGATCGGCGCAGCGCTGCTTGATCTCAAGAAAGGCCTTGCCGCCGCAAAGAGCCAAAAGCTCTGCGTCCGCGGGCTGACCACCAACCCGCGAGCGCGGGCTTTCTACGAGCGGGAAGGCTTTCACCTCATCAAAGAAACTGCAGAGCGCTGGTTTTGGGAGTGGACGCCAAACTCCGCTCAGGTTGGGCCTGTTACAAAAGATTGACGCGCACGTCACCCGCGCGTCGCATTCAATGGGGACGTTCGCGATACCTATAAAATCGAGGGATTCCCTATGTATCGCACCTTCCTCATCACGGCAGCGGCGTGTCTTGCCACGCCCGGCCTCGCCCAATCGGTCGACAGGGTCGAGTACGGCCCGCGCCCCTACTATCTGATCGATCGCATGACCGATGGCCCGCTCAAGCAGCAGCTGATGTCTTGCTCGGGGCAGGAGGCATCGGTCTCCGACTTTTCGATCGGGCACCGTGGTGCGCCTATGCAGTTCCCGGAACATACCGTGGAATCGAACCTCGCAGCGGCCCGGATGGGTGCTGGCATTCTTGAGTGCGATGTCACCTTCACCGAGGATCTCGAGCTCGTCTGCCGCCACGCGCAAAACGACCTGCACACCACAACCGACATTCTCGCCACGCCTCTGGCAGAGACTTGCGTGACCCCGTTCTCGCCCGCCAGCGGTGACAGCTCCGCCGCTGCAGAGTGCCGGACCTCTGAAATCACGCTCGCCGAGTACCGCACCCTGACGCCCAAGATGGATGCTGCGGACCGTAGTGCCACGACCGTTGAGGCCTATCTTGGCGGCACAGCGGATTGGCGCACCGATCTCTATTCCGCAGAGCCCGCAACGATCATGACCCACGCGGAATCGATCGAACTCTTCCGGTCCCTTGGGGCGAAGTTCACGCCGGAGCTGAAGTCCCCTTCGGTTGAGATGCCTTTCAACGGCTTCTCCCAGCAGGACTACGCGCAAAAGCTTGTGGACGAGTACAAGGCTGCCGGGGTCCCGGCGTCGGACGTCTGGCTGCAGAGCTTCAACCTCGAGGACGTGCTCTACTGGATCGAGGCTGAGCCCGAGTTCGGGGCGCAGGCCGTCTACCTGATGGATGAGTACAACATCGACGGCTACTCCCCCATGGACCCAGCGACCTGGCCGAACACCATGGAAGAGCTGAAGTCGATGGGTGTGAACATCATCGCCCCGCCGACATGGATGCTTGTGACTGTCGAGAACGGTGAAATCGTGCCGTCTGAGCTGGCGATCCAGGCCGCGGCTGCCGATCTCGACATCATCACCTGGACGGTGGAACGTTCCGGCCCGCTCGTGACCGGTGGCGGCTGGTACTATCAGTCCATCGCTGAAGTGACCGACAGCGATGGCGTCATGTACGAGCTTATCGATGCCCTGGCACAGGATGTGGGCGTGCTCGGCATCTTCTCCGATTGGCCCGCGACGGTGACGTACTACGCGAACTGCATGGGCCTCGAATAATCGGCCTAGTCCCCCTGCCCTCCGCCCGACGGCGCGGGGGGCGTTTCACCCTCCAGCGTGAGGGTCACGCGATCCCCGGCAAAATGCGTGCGCCCAAACTCAACGGGCTGACCGTCGAGGTCGACATTCACGAAGCTGGTGCGGATGAGTGGCGCACCTTCGGACACTTCCAAGACAGACGCTTGCACCGCATCCGCCGTCACGGCGGTGATCCGCGTTGAGGCGCGCGTATAGTCGGCAACCCCTATGCGCCTCAGCGCGTGCGTGACGCCCTGCTGCTCCTCAAGCGCCTCCGCCAAGCCCGGCAGGCGGTCATGGGGGTAAATCGATTCAGACATGCTGATTGGCTGACCATCGGCGAGGCTGCGGCCGTAGGTGGCCAGCACCGACGCGCCAGCCTCAATTCCGAGCAAAGACGCCTCAGACGGCGTTGCCGCCCGGAGCCCAAGGCACCGGGTTTCGCGTGATGGCTCCCGCCCCGCGCGGCGCAGGTTTTCGGTGAAGCGCGTGCGCTTGCCGATGGGATAGTCGGTGGGCCGCGCGGCGACGAAGGCCCCGGCGCCCCGCCGGGTCCGGATCAATCCGTCATCGACAAGGGCCGAAATACCGTGGCGCACGGTGTGCCGGTTGACGCCGAACCGTTCGGCAAGCGCGGCCTCGGTGGGTAGCTTGTCACCCGGGGCATAGCGACCCTCCACGAGGTCGCTGCGCAGCGCATCTGCGATGGCTTTCCAGATCGGGGTTTTGGCCGGAATGTTACGCAATCTTCACAAATCTCGTGTGTCGCTGGCGGTCATATATGTTAGAATATGTCTAGTTGTATAGAAATTGCAGAAGTTGTCGAGATGAAAGACATCCCGCAAGACATTGAGGCGCGCAAAAACTGGATGGGGCTTTTGGCGAAAGCGCCGACGGGGCGTGTCGCAGAGCTCCTTGACGCGTTCGGCGCGCGTCCTGGGTCCACCTGGCTGCGCAAGCCCGAGATCGGCAGCACCATGGTTCGGGGGCGCGCGGGCGCAACCGGCGCGCCGTTCAATCTCGGCGAAGTCACGGTCACGCGCTGCGCGCTGAAGATCGACGACGGCACAGTTGGCCATGCCTACATTCAGGGCCGCCGCAAGGAAGACGCCGAAGCAGCCGCGATCGTGGATGCGCTGATGCAAACAGCGCGCGCTGAAGACGTACAGCGCGCCATCCTGGATCCGCTTCGCACCGAGATGTCAGAAGCAAAGGCCGCACGCGCCGCGAAGGCCGCAGCGACCAAGGTGGACTTCTTCACCATGGTTCGGGGGGAAGACTGATGGAAACGATTGCCCTTACCGGAGGCTTCGAGGAGCCAGCACAGGGCGCGGCCCATGCCTTTCGCAGCGTGATGGAAGCGATGGCACGCCCGGGTCAAATCCGAGAGATCGCGGGCGCCGCACCTCCGCAGCCGCTCTCCGCAGCAGCGGGCGCCGTTCTGCTGACGCTGTGCGACACCGATACGCCCGTCTACCTCGTCGGCGATGCGGATTGCGCTGCAGTGCGCGATTGGATCGCCTTTCACACCGGCGCGTCCCTTGTCGGCCCGGTCCAGTGCATGTTCGCGGTCGGAACGTGGCAAGCGCTCTCGCCGCTGTCACCCTATTCGCTTGGGTCATCACAGTATCCCGATCGCTCTGCCACGCTGATCGTAGAGATGGATGAGCTGAAGGCAGAGGGAGCGACCCTGAGCGGGCCCGGCATCAAGGAGACGGCGGCGCTGTCACTTCCTGAGTTCGACGCCTTTGAGGCCAACCGACAGCTCTTTCCGCGCGGCCTCGACTTCATATTCACAAGCGGGAGCGCCCTTGCCGCTCTCCCACGCACGACACGCGTAACAGCGAAGGGAGCGCTCTGATGTATGTCGCAGTCAAAGGCGGGGAGCGCGCCATTGAGAATGCCCATGCGTGGCTCGCCGAAGAGCGGCGCGGAGACTCGTCTGTCGCCGAACTGAGCATCGCTCAAATACGGGAGCAGCTGAGCTTTGCGGTGAACCGCGTGATGGCAGAGGGCTCGCTCTACGATCCCGATCTTGCGGCGCTGGCGATCAAACAGTCGAGCGGTGATCTGATCGAGGCGATCTTCCTGATCCGCGCCTACCGCACGACGCTGCCGCGATTTGGCGCGTCCGAGCCCGTGGATACCGGAGCGATGGCCTGCGACCGACGGATCTCAGCGACGTTCAAGGATCTCCCCGGCGGGCAGATCCTCGGACCGACGTTCGACTACACGCATCGCCTTTTGGATTTCAAACTGGCTGCGGACGGCATGGCTCCTGAAGCGCCCTCGCGAGAGGCACCCCACGGGGACGTGCCCCATGTCACCGAGTTCCTCAATCAGGAAGGGTTGATCGAGGAAGCGCCGCGCGAGGATATCGAGCCGCCAGACCTGACGCGCGAGCCGCTCGAGATGCCCGCGGATCGCGCCTTGCGGCTGCAAGCCCTCACCCGGAGCGACGAAGGCTTCACGCTGGGCCTCGCCTACTCCACCCAGCGTGGCTACGGGCGCACCCACGCGTTTGTCGGCGAGCTGCGGATCGGCACCGTCGCAGTAGAGATGGACATCCCCGAGCTCGGGTTTTCGGTCGAGGTGGGAGAGATCACGCTGACTGAATGCGAGACGGTCAACCAGTTCAAAGGGTCCAAAACAGAGCCCCCGCAATTCACGCGTGGCTACGGTCTGGTCTTCGGCCACTCGGAGCGCAAAGCCATCTCGATGTCGCTCGTGGATCGCGCGCTACGCTGGGAAGAGCTGGGTGAAGACAATGTCGGCGCGCCCGCGCAAGACGCCGAGTTCGTGCTCTACCATGCAGACAACATTCAGGCGACGGGCTTTCTCGAGCACATCAAGCTGCCGCATTACGTGGACTTTCAGGCAGAGCTCGAACTTGTTCGAAAGCTGCGTGCTGAGGCCGGGGCGAGCGCGGTCCAGGAGGCCGCGGAATGACCGAATACAACTTCGCCTATCTCGACGAACAGACAAAGCGGATGATCCGGCGCGCGATCCTCAAGGGCCTCGCGATCCCCGGCTACCAAGTGCCGTTTGCCAGCCGCGAGATGCCCATGCCCTATGGCTGGGGCACGGGCGGTGTGCAGGTGTCTGCGGCCGTGCTGACGCCGGAGGACCGGTTCAAGGTCATCGACCAGGGCGCGGATGACACGACGAACGCCGTCTCTATCCGAAGCTTTTTCGAGCGCACCGCAGGTGTGGAGACAACGACGGCAACCTCGGAGGCCACCGTTATCCAGACCCGGCACCGCATCCCCGAGGAGCCGCTGACCGAAGACCAAATCCTCGTCTACCAGGTGCCCATTCCGGAACCGCTCCGCTTTTTGGAGCCGCGCGAGAGCGAGACACGGAAGATGCACGAGCTCGAAGAGTACGGCCTGATGCATGTCAAACTCTACGAAGACATCAGCCGTCATGGGCACATCGCCACCTCCTACGCCTATCCCGTGAAGGTGGAGGACCGCTATGTGATGGATCCGTCGCCTATCCCGAAATTCGACAATCCGAAGCTTTCTGACAGCGACGCGATCCAGCTCTTTGGAGCCGGCCGGGAGCAGCGGATCTATGCGCTGCCGCCCCATACCAAGGTCGTGAGCCTCGACTTTGATGACCACCCGTTCGAGGCCTCGAAGGCGGATCACCCCTGCGCGCTCTGCGGCGCAAAGAACACCTATCTCGACGAGGTGATCACCGATGATGCAGGCGGGCGCATGTTCGTTTGCTCCGACACCGATTACTGCGAACGCCGGCGCGCGGCGGGCTTCACCGGAGCGATGACCCACGCGCGGCCATTCTCTTTGGCCGGGGAGGAAAGTTGATGACACCGCTTCTGTCGGCCCGAGACGTGACCAAGCGATACGGCGCCCATATCGGCTGTGCTGACGTGTCTTTTGATCTTTATCCCGGCGAGGTCCTGGGCATCGTTGGAGAGAGTGGCTCCGGCAAGTCCACGCTGTTGAACTGTCTCGCAGGGCATTTAGCGCCCGATGGCGGAGAGGTCGTCTTCGACACGCGGGCGGAGGGGCCACGGGACACCCTAAAGATGTCGGAGCCTGAGCGCCGGATGCTCGGGCGCACAGATTGGGCGTTCGTTCACCAGCATGCCCGTGACGGGCTGCGGATGGGCGTCAGCGCTGGCGGCAACGTTGGCGAGCGGCTGATGGCCGTGGGCGCGCGGCATTACGGCGATATCCGCGGGAAGGCGACAGACTGGCTTGAGCGCGTGGAAATCGACGCGGCCCGCGTCGATGATCGGCCCACAACCTTTTCCGGCGGCATGCAGCAGCGGCTCCAGATCGCCCGCAACCTCGTGACGGGACCGAGACTTGTCTTCATGGACGAACCCACGGGCGGGCTCGACGTGTCGGTCCAAGCGCGACTTCTGGATCTGCTGCGCGGCCTCGTCCGCGACATGGGGCTCTCAGCGATCATCGTGACCCATGACCTCGCGGTTGTCCGTCTTTTGGCGGATCGGCTTATGGTCATGAAGGGCGGATATGTCGTTGAAACGGGCCTCACGGATCAGGTCCTCGACGATCCGCAGCATGCTTATAGCCAGCTTCTCGTCAGCTCCGTTTTGCAGGTGTGACCATGATCGAGCTCAACGACGTCTCCAAGACTTTCACGCTTCACAATCAGGGCAGCACCGAGATCGGTGTTTTGTCCGGCGTCTCACTCAGTGTCGAACCCGGGGAATGCGTTGCTCTCGTTGGCGCATCGGGCGCAGGTAAATCGACGCTCATGCGCATGATTTACGGGAACTATCTCACGCAGGCAGGCTCTATCCGCATAGACAATGCCGAGATTGTCGGGGCCGAACCGCGCGCTGTGATAGCCCTGCGCAGGGAGGTTTTGGGCTATGTGAGCCAGTTTCTGCGCGTTGTGCCGCGGGTTCCAACGGTGGATGTCGTGGCCGAGCCACTACGCCTTGTCGGCGTGGATGCTGAGACCGCCCGCGCCCGCGCTGAAGCCCTCCTCAGCGACCTCAACATACCTCAGAGGCTCTGGGCCCTGTCGCCCACAACCTTCTCTGGCGGTGAGCAACAGCGCGTAAACATCGCCCGCGGGTTTGTGCACGAATATCCGGCGATGCTCCTTGATGAGCCGACCGCAAGCCTCGATGCCGCAAATCGGGATGTGGTCTTGGGGCTCATCGAAAGCGCAAAGGCGCGCGGCGCGGCAATGATCGGCATCTTCCACGACGAAGCAGCGCGCGACAGGGTCTGCGACCGGGTGATCGACGTCAGCGCCTTCACCCCGGAACAAGCGGCATGACCGGGCGCGTCATCGCCGTCGTCGGGCCCTCTGGCGTGGGCAAGGACAGCGTGATGGCGGGCCTCAACACCACACTCCCCAACACGACCCTTGTGCGGCGCGTGATCACCCGCCCCAAGGAAGCGGGCGGAGAGGACTATGACAGCGTCACAGAGCAAGAGTTTGACGAGCTGGTGGAGAACGGAGCGTTTTCCATTCATTGGCGCGCCCACGGGCTTGCCTACGGGATCCCGCGCACCGTGCAGTACCAGCTTGGCCTTGGCAAAGACTGCCTCGTGAACTTCTCTCGCACGGCTCTGAGCCATGCGGCGCGCATCTTTCCGAACGTCATCGTGCTCAACATAACCGCCGCACCTGAGACACTGGCACGGCGGCTAGCGGGCCGGGGACGTGAGACCGCAGACGAGATCGCACGCCGTCTCTCTCAGGCCTCAAAAGACCTGCCAATCGGCATGGACATCCGGCATCTGTCCAATGACGGGCCGCTGTCTGAAACGGTGGCACGCGCTACCTTGCTGCTGAGCCCATTCGGGCCGAACGGCACGGGTCCAGATCGCACGCCACGCAGCCACCCCTCTGAGAGCTGGGATAAAGCATGAACGTAGAAAACTCGCCCACCCTTGAGGCTGCATCCCCTGCTCAAGTGGGTTCGGATCTGTGTCTCGCCAATGCTCGGCTCGTCTTAGACGATCACATTCTCACTGGTTGCCTGACCATCGAGAGTGGGATGATCACGGCCATCGCTGAAGGCGGATACGTCCCATCAGGGGCTATCGATTGCGCGGGAGACTTCGTGCTGCCGGGCCTCGTGGAGCTCCACACCGACAATGTCGAGCGACATATCGAGCCCCGGCCCGACGTTGACTGGCCGCATTTGCCGGCACTCATCGCCCATGACGCCGAGCTTGCGAGCACCGGCATCACCACGGTCTTTGACGCCATGCGCGTGGGCTCGATCCACAGCGCCGGTAAGGCGCGCTACGTCGACTACGCCCGCAAGCTCGCCAATGAGCTTCTTGCTGCCCGCGCCGAGGGTGTCTTCAAAATCAGCCACTATCTCCATCTCCGGGCGGAGATCTGCTCGGAAACGCTCCTTCAGGAGCTTGCGGCCTTTGGCCCAGAGGACCGCATCGGGATCGTGAGCCTCATGGATCACACCCCGGGCCAGCGCCAGTTTCGCGAGCTGACTGCGCTGAAGACCTATGTCGCCAAAAAGCGCGGCATGAATGACGCTGAGTTTGAGGCGCATGTCCAAAACCTACTGGGCCTTCAGGAGCGGTACGGAAAGGTGCACGAGCTTGGCGCGGTCGAAGAAGCCCGCCGCCTCGGAGCGGTTCTCGCCAGCCATGACGACACAACATCCGAGCACGTGCACACATCAGCCCAGCACGGTGCGGGTTTTGCAGAGTTCCCGACGACCCTCGAAGCGGCTCAAGCGTGCCGGGAGAAAGGGATCGCCGTGATGATGGGCGCGCCCAATCTCATCCGCGGTGGATCGCATTCTGGCAACGTGGCCGCAGAAGATCTCGCCAGGGGTGACCTGCTCGATATTCTGTCCTCCGACTACGTGCCGTCTGCCCTGCTTCTGGCCGCGTTCCAGCTTGCAGATCTCTGGGATGACATGCCCCGCGCCATTGCAACGGTCACCCAAAACCCGGCCGAGAGCGCACGGCTTGAAGACCGCGGGAGCCTCGCAGTAGGCAAGCGTGGGGACGTGCTCCGCGTCCGCAAGCTTCGGAGGACGCCTATTCTTGCAGGAGTGTGGAGCCAGGGGCGCAAGATCGCGTAGGCTCACCGCGGTGCGGCCCTGAGATGCTTTTGCGTCAGGGGGTTACGTGAAAGCCGCCGGATCACCGTAGCGGCCTGCAACGTAGCCAAAGGCCATGGTGTGGCTTGAGGGCCAAGCGGAAACCCCGCCCAGCACCGGAAGCGTCATCGCATTGTTACGTGGCTCAGGTCTGAGAGGCTCCGGCGACTTTGGGTCGTCGATGACTCACGATCTGGGGGAATAATATGATATTTCGAGCTGCCACTCTCACCTCGATAGCAGCGCTCCTTGCCGCGCCAGCGCTGTCGCAAGACAGAAACTTCAACCGCATCGCGTCCTTTATGGTCGCCGAGAATGCGCCGGAAGCCGAAGAAAGCTCCGCCGAAATCATCTCGGTCACGGCAGATGGCCTGACACTCGTCTACACGGATGGCCCGGCAGAAGTTGTCGGTTTCATCGACATCACGGACCCGGCGAACCCGGTCGCGGCCGGTGCGATTGAGCTGGAAGGTGAACCCACCAGCGTTTCCGTCTCCGGCAGCACAGCCTATCTCGGTGAGAACACGTCAGAGGACTTCATCAACGTGTCCGGCGTGCTCCATGCCATCGATGTGTCGTCGCAAACGGTGCTGGCGTCCTGCGATCTGGGCGGGCAGCCTGACAGCGTTGCCGTGTCACCTGATGGTAGCTTTGTGGCCGTCGCCATTGAGAATGAGCGCGACGAAGATCTGGGCGAGGGCCGCGTGGGCCAGATGCCCGCCGGATTTGTCGTCATCGTCCCGACCACGGATGGCGGGCTTGCCTGTGACGACATGATCGCCGCAGATATCACGGGTCTGGCGGATGTCGCACCAGAAGATCCGGAGCCGGAATTCGTCGCAATCAACGACGAAAACGAGATCGTCGTGACGCTTCAGGAAAACAACCACATGGTTGTTCTCGATGCAGCTGGAACCGTGTTGAGCCATTTCTCCGCAGGCGAAGTCACGCTTGCAGGCGTGGATACCGAGGAAGAAGGCGCGCTGGTCTTTGACCAGACCATTACGGTGGTGCGTGAACCAGACTCCGTTACGTGGATCGACAACACGCATTTCGCCACTGCCAACGAAGGCGACATGGACGGCGGCTCGCGCGGTTGGACGATCTTCAGCCAGGACGGCACGATCGTTTACGAAAGCGGCGTCGATTTCGAACACGCCATCATCGAGGTGGGCCACTACCCCGAAGAGCGCTCTGGCAACAAAGGGGTCGAGCCTGAAAGCGTTACATTCGACGTCTTTGGTGGCACGCCTTACGTCTTTGTGGGGGCGGAACGCTCCTCCATCGTTGGGGTCTACAACGTGACTGACCCGGCCAACCCGGTGCTGGAGCAGCTTTTGCCCTCCGGGATTGGGCCAGAGGGCTACGTCACCATCCCTGCGCGTAACCTCTTGGTCTCCGCCAACGAGGTCGACGACGCGGGCGCCCGTGCCCACGTGATGCTGTTCGAATACCAGGATGCCCCTGCGATCTATCCCCATCTGACGTCTGCTGGCATGGAAGAGCTGACGGGCTGGGGCGCGATCTCCGGTCAGGTGATGGCTGAGGATGGTACGATCTTTGCGGTCTCCGACAGCTTCTACGGGATGCAGCCGACGATCTTTCATATCGATGTGACGGAGACGCCGGCGCGTATCGTTGATGCCATCCGCATCACGCGAGAGGGCCAGCCTGCGCAGCTCTTTGACATGGAGGGCATCGCGCTCGACGGCGACGGTGGCTTCTGGATTGCCTCCGAAGGCCGCTCGGATCGTCTCGTCCCGCATGCGATCTACCACATCGGCGGAGATGGCGCGCTTGAGGATTACATCCCCCTGCCGCCGGAGCTTCTGGCTGTGGAGCGTCGCTTCGGCTTTGAAGGCATCACGCGGGTCGGTGACATGCTTTATGTGGCCGTCCAGCGGGAATGGCGCGACGATCCTGCAAACCATTCCAAGGTCCTCGGCTACAACCTCGACACCGAGGAGTGGAGCGTCATCCACTACAAGAAGACCGAGCCTGCGACAGGTTGGGTTGGCCTTTCGGAGATCGTTGCACACGGCGATTTCGTGTACTTCATCGAGCGTGACAATCAGCATGACACGCGCGCCTTGACCAAGTTGATCACCCGCGTGCCACTGTCGGAGATGGACGGCATGGTCGCGCTGGGTGAGACCCCGGCGGTGCTTGAGCCCGAAGTGGTGGTGGATCTTCTGCCCTACCTCACGTCCACCGGCGGATACGTGCTCGACAAGGTCGAAGGCCTTGCGATCGCTGAGGACGGTACGATGTGGGTCTCCACCGACAATGACGGCGTCGATGATCACTCCGGTGAGACGATGTTCTTCCCGGTGAGCCTCGAGTAACCCCTGAGACGGCCCGTTCAGCCTCTTCTGGGCTGGGCGGGCCTCTCCATTCCAATGTCGCGCTGCCCGCCAGCGATGCACATTATTCTGCCGCCCTTAGCCCTCATGCCGAGCCCGACCGGCGGACCAGAACCCAAAATTCCGCCTTCGAAAAAAGTGCTTTCTAAGAATCGCTGATGACGCTTAGGTGTCATACAAGCGTTACAATCTGGGGATGATGGGCAGTGCAACTTTTCGTGGCGGAGCTGGACGACAAAAGCGAAGTAGCGGCTGTTTGGATAAAAGAGGGAGAGGGGCGAACTCCGACCGTTTTCGATCCAAAACGGCACGTCTTCGATCCCAACGGATCACACGAGTTTTCCGGCGCACCTCAAGAAGAGATCATGAAGTGGTTGGCGACTGCCCAGCTTAGCGCGAGCCACGCTCGCTAGCTTTTTCGGCCTCGGCCAGTGCCTAGAGCCCCGTCAATGCGCGCTGACGTGCAATGAGATCGACGCCGAGCTGCTCCAGAAAGTGCAGGTGGTCGATGAAATTCCAATTCTCTGCGATTTTGTCGCCCTCGCGGCGGTAGAGGTCGACGACCCGCATGGACGCGGGACTGTCTGACTTTGGCGCAAGACCAATATAGCCGCCGCGGGAGAGCACATCGAAGGTCGGCCAACCGAAGAAGCCGCCAAAATGTCCCTCTCCAAACTCGCAGCGGTGACCAAAGAATGTCCCCCATTCGAGGTCATCGCTAAAGGGGTTGGCGTGCTGCTCTAGGTACCTGCCCTGCGTGTAAGGTGCCCCAATGCCCCCTGGGCCCCACCAAATCATGTCATCCGTCCAATCAAGGCTCAGATCGGTGCGGGCGGTCTCAACGCTCGCATCAAGCAGGCGGTTGATCATGCGCTGAAAAAGCCGGAGCGTCGTCTCCCCCTCTTCCGCGGGCTGGGCATCAAAGAGAAGTCCGTCATGGGTGCGTGGGCCAGGCGTCACCATCGTCGCGGCCGTAGATCTCGGGAGGGCTTCGGCACCGGCAAGGGCCATGAAGTTCATCACATCGAGAAAGAGCGTCACATCGGTGATCCGGTCTCCGTCCACGAGATAGAACTCG
>JBCBME010000006.1:0-20285 GCA_039822945.1 Pseudomonadota bacterium | reverse complement strand
CACGTCGTGCTGCCTGGCATTGTCGTGGCGTTCGTTCTGACGGGCACCGTGACGACGATCCCCATGCTCCTTGGTGCCGCTACCGCCTCTATCATTGCAGTGATCTTGATTGAGGCCGTCAAACGACTGGGCAAGATTGAGCCCGGCGCGGCCATGGGCGTTGTCTTCACCACCATGTTCGCGGCAGGGGTGCTGATGCTCGAGCAGACCGATACAAGCAATGTCCACCTCGATGTGGAGCATGCGCTCATGGGCAATCTGGAAACTCTCATCTGGCTGCGCGCCGACGGGTGGGGCTCGCTCATCGACCCCACTGCCCTGGCAACACTCCCCGAGGAGCTTCCACGGATCGCGGTCACGTGTGGCGTGATCATCTTGCTGACGCTGGTTTTCTGGCGCTGGCTGAAGATTGCGACGTTCGATGAAGGCTACGCAGAGGCTCTGGGCATCCCTGCCGCGGCCTTGGGTTTTGGTGTTGTTGTGACTGCTGCGCTCGCCGCTGTTGCGGCCTTTGACGCAGTGGGCTCCATCATCGTCATCGCCATGTTCATCTGCCCGCCGGCAGCCGCGCGCCTGATGACAAACAGCCTTGTTGCTCAAGTCTGGTGGTCCGTGGGGTTTGCCGCGCTGGCCGCAGTGTCCGGCTATGTCCTTGCAGGATACGGACCGCTTTGGTTCGGCGCTGAGAGCGCCGTAAGTGCCGCGGGCATGATCGCCACGGTGGCTGGGGTCATTCTGGCCCTAGCCTGCCTCTACGGGCCGCACCGCGAACGCATCGGCGCCCGGAAGGACGCCTAAGCCCAAATCCTCATCGGGAAGCGCAGGCCGCAAGCCACCTCCGCGCAAGGTGATCGCGCGCGCCTTGACACTGCGGCCCAGAGCCCGACCCTTTGACCTAAAGGAGAGACACCATGCGCATCATCCCGCTCTGTAGCATTCTGGCCCTCGCATCCCCTGCTTTTGCCGATGTCACGGTAAGTCACGGCTACTCCGCCTTCGGCGATCTCAAGTACCCAGCCGATTTCACGCATTTCGACTATGCCAATCCCGAGGCCCCAACGGGCGGTACGATGAGCCAGCGGCAGCTCTACGGAACCCCCACATTCGACAGCCTCAACGTCTTTATCATCAAGGGCGACAGCGCGCCTGAGGTGGGAATTCACATGTATGACAGCCTGATGGTGCGGGCCTATGACGAGCCCGACGCGCTCTATGGTCTTGTAGCTGAGACGATCGAGTACCCTGAGGACCTCAGCTATGTGGCCTTCAACATGCGGCCACAAGCCCGTTTTCACGATGGTGAGCCGGTGGAGGCCTCTGACGTCGTCTTTACCATCGAGATGCTGCAAACCGAGGGCCACCCGTTCTACCGCAACCTTTTGAGCGATGTCGAAGAGGTCGTGGCCGAGGGGCCAAATCGCGTGCGCTTCAACCTTCGTGATGGGGTCGGGACCGCGTTTCCGGGCGAAATTGCGGGCCTCGCAATCCTGCCTGAGCACTTCTACGACGAGGATACACCCTTCGATGAGACGTGGATGGACGCGCCTCTCGGCTCCGGCCCCTACCTGCTCGACCGCGCAAACCCAGGGCGTACGATCCGATTTTGCCGAGATGATGACTATTGGGGCGCAGATCTCCCGGTCAACGCGGGGCGCAATAATTTTGAGTGCTTCGCCTATGAGTACTTTGCCGACGATACAGTTGGGCTCGAGGCGTTTGCGGCGGGTGAGTACCTGATGCGGACGGAGTTTCGCTCCGCCAACTGGGCCAATGGCTATCAGTTCCCGGCGGCGGAGCGCGGCGATGTCAAACAGATCATGATCCCGGACGGGCGGCCCTCCAACGCGCAGGGCATCTGGTTCAATATGCGCCAGCCCAAGCTACAAGACATCCGGGTGCGCCAAGCCGTAGAGTATGCGTTCAACTTCGAATGGACCAACGAGAGCGTTTTCTACAACGCCTACCTTCGCACCGACAGCTTCTTTGAGAACACCGAAATGCAGGCCGTGGGCGCCCTCGAGGGCGATGAGCTTGCCCTCCTTGAAACCTTTCGAGACGACCTTCCGGAGAGCGTTTTCACGGAGGTTGCCTACTCGCCCTATAACGGCGGCCCGAACCTGCGCGACAGGCGCGCCATATCCGCGGCCTCAGCGCTCCTGGATGAAGCAGGTTGGACCGTGGGCGACGATGGCAAGCGCCGCAACGCCGCCGGTGAGCTCCTGACGCTTACAATGGTGGATGACAGTCGCTCGCTCGAGCCGATCGTTGATCCCTTTATCCAGAACCTGAATGCGCTTGGCATCGAGGCGGTCTTTGACCTCGTTGACCCGGCAACTTGGAGCGAGCGACGCCAACAGTTCGACTTCGACCTCGCCTTCGTGGCGTGGGGTGTCTCCGGTACGCCCGGCGCCAGCTTGCGGGCCTTCTACGGGTCAAATGCGGCAGAAGCCGAAGGATCCAACAATCTGACGGGCCTTGCCGATCCCGTCGTCGACGCACTGATCGAGCGCGCTGTGGCCGCTGAGACCCGGGAGGAGCTCAACACCGCCATCCGCGCGCTCGACCGTGTTATGCGCGACAAGAAGATCTGGATTGGCGCGTGGTACCTTTGGTCGCACCGCGTCGCGATTTGGGATGTCTTCGGAATGCCGGAGAGCCCTGCTCCCTACGACTTCAACCGCAACGTTGAATTCTGGTGGATGGATCAGGAGCGCTTTTCGGAGCTGCAGGCCTCCGGCGCGCTCTAGAACCTGAGGCCGCGCGTGTCGCGGATAAAGGCTTCAAAGAAGTCGCTGAACGTGCCCACGAGCGGCGGGAGCTGCTCGTAGGGCGGATAGTAGAGCGTGAGCCAAAGCTCGGGCAGGGACCACTCCGGCAGAACGCGCTCCACCTCTCCAGAAGCGACCCCGGGTTCGACGAGAAAATCCGGCAGGACACAGATCCCGTGGCCTGCCCGCGCTAGCCCGTAGAGCAAGTCGCCATTGTTGCTTGAGACCAGCGTCCCTGCGCGATGCGTGCGGACTACTCCTGCGCGGGAAAACTCCCAACTCTCAGAACCGCCATCCTGGGCGTAGGACATCGTGTAGGCCGCCTGAAGGTCTTCCGGGCTCTCCGGGCGTGGGACGTGCTGAAAGAGCGACGGCGCAGCAATCGCGTGGCGCGGCACGTCGCAAAGCTTTCGCATGATCGTTGATTTGTCCGTTGTCGGCCGCGAGATCCGGATCGCAAGGTCACAGTCTTCCTTGATCACATCGATGAGGGCATCTGTGAGCTGAATGTCGAGCCGAATCCGGGGATAGGCGAGCCGAAACGCCGCCGCCACCTCCGGAAGGATCCTGAACCCCAGAGACAGCGGCGCATTGATCCTGAGCTGGCCCACATCGGTGCGTATCTGCGTGAGTTCGCGACCAATCGCGTCGAACTCCTGAAGAAGCGGCGCATAGCGCGCCGCGATGGCTGCACCATCGGCAGTGAGCGAAACCTTCCGCGTGGTTCGCAGCAAGAGCTGTCGTCCAATGTCCTGTTCGAGCGTGGCGATAATTCGCGTGACGCTTGCCGGCGTCATCCCGAGGCTTCGCGCGGCCCCGCTAAAGCTCTGTTGGCGCGCCACCTCAAGGAACGTCCGTATGGGCTTCAGGCTCTCCATTGTTGTCGTGTATCGATATAGTAAATGCCGATCAATTTCTATTCACGTAAATGGTCGGCCGGCCTATCTCCACAGTCAAGAAAAGGAGATATCCCATGATCAAAGACATCAAAGGCCTGCACCACGTGACCTCCATGGCCGCAGATGCGCGCCAGAACAACAGCTTCTTCACCGACACGCTCGGCCTGCGCCGGGTGAAAAAAACGGTGAACTTCGACGCGCCCGACGTCTACCACCTCTATTACGGCGATGAAGTTGGAACGCCCGGCTCCGTCATGACCTACTTCCCCTTCGGCGCGATGCCACGCGGCAAGCGCGGCACGGGCGAGGTCGGCGTAACAGAGTTTGCCGTCCCGAAGGGCACGTTGCCCTATTGGAATGAGCGCTTTGCGGCCAAGGGCGTCAGCGGCCTCGCTGAGAACACGGCCTTCGGTGAAAATCGCCTGTCGTTTGACGGCCCTGATGGAGACGCGTTCGCCCTCGTCGAAGCAGATGACCAGGGTAGAGAAGCCTGGACAGGCGGCGGCGTCAGCGCGAGCGAGGGCATCCTCGGGTTCCACGGCGCGCGCTTTTCGCTCCGCGATGCGGCGGCGACAGGGGAGCTCCTCGAATATATGGGCTACCAAAAGGCCGAGACCGAGGGCGATGTTACGCGCTACATCATTGAGGGTGGCAACGCCGCTGATACGATCGACCTCGAGGCCCTTCCGTCTGCGCCTACGGCCAATCAGGGGGCGGGTTCCGTCCACCACATTGCCTTCGCTGTTGAAGACCGCGCCGCACAACTACGCGTGCGTGAGGCTCTCATGCAGACAGGTTACCAAGTGACACCCGTGATCGACCGCGACTACTTCTGGGCGATCTACTTCCGCACGCCTGGTGGCGTCCTCTTTGAGGTGGCAACGAACGAGCCTGGTTTTGACCGCGACGAAGACACTGCCCACCTTGGGGAAGCGCTCAAGCTGCCAATCCAGCACGAGCATCTGCGGCCCGCGTTGGAGCGCTACCTCCCGGAGATCGCGGCATGAGCTACGTTGCGCAGATAAAAGAAGGCGAGGGCCCCTTGGTCCTCGCGCTTCATGGAACGGGCGGTGATGAGCACCAGTTCTTTGGCTTGGCGGGTGACCTTGTTCCCGCTGCCACGATCGTATCCCCCCGGGGGGACGTCAGCGAAATGGGAGCGGCGCGGTTCTTCAAACGGACGGGTGAAGGCGTTTACGACATGGAGGACCTCGCCCGCGCCGTGGACAAGATGGCGAACTTCGTCGAGGGCTTTGCCCATGCTGGACCGGTCTACGCGTTCGGCTATTCCAATGGTGCCAACATCCTGGCCGCGACGTTGCTTCGGTATCCCGGGCTTTTTGATCGCGTGGGGCTCTTGCACCCGCTGATCCCATGGACCCCCGAGTCCGTGGATATGTCGGGAAAGGACGTGCTCATCACAGCGGGCAAACGCGACCCTATCACGCCTTGGGCGGAGAGCCAAAAGCTCCTCACCTACTTCGAGGCACAGGGTGCGCGCGTTTCAAAGGTTGTGCACGAGGGCGGCCACGAGCTGCGCAGAGAGGAGCTCATCGCGCTTCAGTCCCTGATGTCGACGCCGGTTGCGGCCTAGAGGCCCTTGGCCACGTGTCCGGCAAAGGGTGCTGACATCAGCGACGGTGCACCAGAATGAAGGAGGGGGCCGACCAGGCCCCCTTCATTTTAGTAAACGTCTCGGACGTAGCGCTTGTCGCGCTTGAGCGTGTTCACGTAGTCTGTCGCGGCCTCGTCCGACATGGCGCCATGGGTCGCGATGACCTTGTGAAGTGCTGCATCCACATCTTTGGCCATGCGGGTTGCATCGCCGCAGACATAGAAATTCCCGCCCTCTTCCAGCATGGCATAGAGATCCTTGCCGTTCTCTTCCATGCGGTGCTGAACGTAGATCTTTTCCTTCTGATCGCGGCTAAAGGCGAGGTCGAGGCGGGTAAGCAGACCATCGGCAGACATGTCGCCAAGCTCCTGCTCATAGATGAAGTCGGTCTCGCGGTGCTGGTCGCCGAAAAAGAGCCAGTTCGTCCCCTTCGCGCTACGCTCCCGCCGCGCCTGCAGGAAAGCACGGAAGGGTGCGATGCCTGTGCCTGGGCCCACCATGATCATCGGCACGGTGTCATCTGCCGGGATGCGAAAGCTTTTGTTGGGGCTCATGAAGATACCGACGTCGCTACCTTCCGGCGCCATGTCGGCAAGGAAGGTCGAGGCCACGCCCTTGTGCGCACGTCCCTCTGCCATCCACCGGACGGCGGCCACAGTCAGATGTACTTCACCGGGGTTTGCGACCGGGCAAGATGAGATCGAATACGCGCGGTGCTGCAGCGGCTTGAGCCAGCTCACCACCTCGTCGGCAGAAAGCTTCAGATCCGCGTTGAGGTTCATGAGATCCAGAGCATCCTTGCCCCAGAGAAACGCCTCGAGCGCCTCTTTGTCCCCGTTCGACTGCACATGGGTCAATTCATCGTGGCCAGCCCGCTTTTCGATTTCACGGATGAACTCGCGCCCCGGCGTCATGATCTCGAACCGTTTCGACAAAAGCTCGCCCAACGGCGCGTCATGTCCCGAAACAGCGTCGTCCGCCTCTGCGCCCAGACGCGCGAGCCATGCCTCGACAAGATCCGAGGCGTTGATGGGCATTACACCCAGCGCGTCACCGGCTTCGTAGGTGAGGCCGCTGTCGCCCAGTGCGAAACTCATATGGCGAATTTCTTTGGCAGAATTCTTGCCCGAAAGAAGCGTGTTCTCCACGACCTTCGACGCGTAGGGGTTCTTGCGATTGAATCCTTCTTTCTTGGCCACCACGATGGGCTCAGCGGAGACATTGGCCACGGTTGCGTCTGCCGTCGGCACCGTCTCCATCAACCAGGCGGAGGCGGCGTCTTCGAAATCGACGTCGCAGTCGATCCGCGGTCCAAGCCGTTTGGCCCCAAGCTGTTCCAGGCGCGTATCGATCACTTTGCCAGCCTGGCAGAACTCGTCGTAGCTCGTATCGCCGAGTGCCAGGACCGCGTAATTCAGGCTCTCCATGCGAGGCGCCGTCGACGCGCTCAGAGCTTCCCAGAAAATATGCGCGTTGTCCGGCATTTCGCCTTCACCGTAGGTAGAGACAACGATGATCACGTTCTCCATCGTGGCCAGCTGGTCGATTTCGACGGCATCCAGCTCGTTCACGCGGGGCTGAAACCCACGCGTCTTCGAGATGGCAGCGGCTTCTTCTGCCAAGGCTTCTGCGTTGCCCGTCTGCGTGCCAAAGAGGATATCGAGTGGCTTCGCCTGAACCTGCTGAGCACCGGGCGCCACGGCTTGCGCCCCGCCCATGACGGTGCGGGAATGGAGACCCGCCAGAAAGCCGCCGAGCCACGCCCTCTGATCGCCAGAGAAGGGTGCATCTTCGGGGATGTAAGGAACTTGCCGGTTCATCAATTACTCCGCTGCGCTGCGCGCCAGAAGATCTGGCAGAGCCGTTTGAGAGAAGAGTTCATCAAAGCTCGGGATCTCACCGAGAGCAGCCCTGTTCTTGGCCGATTGGTGCAGAATCCAAGAATAGGTGCCCGGGCTATCCATGCTCAGGATGTTGCGCATCGAAAGCGCCGCCTTGAAATCGCTCAGCCGCTTATTGGCCACAAGCGCAGCAAGCTCTTCGTCAGAGTAATCCGCCACGGCCTGTCGCGCGTGCTTTGCCAGCGCCGCCATCAGTGAGAAATCCTCGGTCAGGATCAGGTTTTTGACCGCCTTGTCCTTGGCCAGCTGATGCGCGTTGGCACCCAGCCGTTTGTCCGCCACCACCTGCGCCATTTCGAGGACGGTGTAGGAATTGATGAGGCGGAACATGTCAGCCGTATCCATCTCACCGTAGGATGGCATGGCCCCGTGGTGCACAGGACGCCCATTCTTGTAGGCCCGCTTCAGCTCCATGATCTGGTGCATGGAGAGCGCCGTAGCGAGCTCTTCCACAAGCTCTTTGCGCCCACGCGCCGCGAGGATCGCGTCCTGATCCTGGTACTGCAGCAAAGCCTTGGGCATCACCCAAGCCATATGATGCTGCGTCGTGGCCCAGTCGCTCAAAAGCTGTTCGGCTTTCTTGGAGCCCGTGGCCTCGAGATGCCAGGTCAGCATCTGGAAGACCGCATCCTTGTGGATTTCACCTTCGGCTGAGCCATCCGTCAGCGTGCCCATGAAGACGCTGTCGTGGCTGATCGAGTCGCTGAGCTGGCCGAGCGGGTCGTACTGGTAGGCAAAGCCACCCGACATGCCGTTGCCATAGCCCTTGGAGAAGCTGCCGAGGTTCAGAATTGCACCGTTCGTCATGTACTCTGCGCAGAAGTCCCCCACGCCTTCCACGACGGCGGTGGCGCCGGAGTTGCGCACGGCGAACCGGTCACCGGCCTGACCTTCGATGAAGGTCCGGCCACCGGTGGCACCGAACAGCGCAAAATTACCAATGAGCACGTTCTCGCGGCCTTCAGAGCCGCCAGGCGATTTCACGATGATCTCACCGCCAGAAGCCCCTTTGCCGACGCCGTCGTTGCACGTCCCGGTATGGTCCATGACCATGCCGTCGTTGCAAAACGCGCCAAAGCTCTGGCCAGCAGAGCCATTGGTGACGATGCGTATCGACCGCGGATCCAGGTACCGGCGACCGCGGCTGTCCTGATGGGCGGCAGCCGGCAGGCGCAGTAGCTCGTGGTTGAGCATGCGCTCGATGTCGATGCCGAGCTGGCCACCCACTGTTTTGTTGCGGTTGTTGAGCGGCTGGTTCGGACGCAGTTCAATCTGGCGCTCGCCACCATCGATGATGCGGCTCTTCACCTGCTCAAGGAGCGCGTCATCCACCTCGAAGTCCCGCTCGAGGTAGGTGGGGTTCTCCACCTTGATTTCGGGCACATGCGTCAGCATCGCACGGAGATTGAGTTTGCCCACCGCCGCATCGTGATCGAGCAGATGGAGCAAATCCGCGCGTCCGCGCGCCTCGTCGAGAGACTTGAACCCAAGCGCGGCAAGGATCTCGCGCGTCTCATGGGCGATGTTGAGAAGATACTGCGCGAGGGCACGTGGATCCCCGTCGAACACTTCGGGGTTCGTGGTGAGACCCGCAGGGCACTTCACATTGCAGTTCTTCGCCATCACGCATTTTAGCATCATGAGAGCGGTCGTGCCGAACTCAAAGCTGTCACCACCGAGCAGAGACGCCTTCACGACGTCAGAGCCCGTCTGCATGGCGCCCGAGCACCGCAGCATCACCTTTTGCCGGATGCCATTTGCACACAGCGCCTGGTGGACTTCCGCGATGCCGATCTCCGCCGCGCGGCCCGTATACTTCAGCGACGTGACAGAGGCTGCACCCGTACCGCCGGTATTGCCTGCGATGTTGATGATGTCTGCACCGGCCTTTGCCACACCCACGGCAATCGTACCGATCCCTTCGGAGCTGACGAGCTTCACGATGACGCGCACGCGCGCGGCCTTTGCATCGTGGATCAGCTGGCCGAGATCCTCGATCGAGTAGGTGTCATGGTGCGGCGGAGGCGAGATGAGCTCCACGCCTGGCGTGCCACCGCGCGCGGCCGCGATCTCCACGGTCACCTTGGGGGCAGGCAGCTGGCCTCCTTCGCCGGGCTTTGCGCCCTGACCGATCTTGATCTCCACCTCTTCGAGGTTCGGATCGGCGAGATAGCCCGCCCAAACGCCAAAGCGGCCCGAAGCAAACTGCTTGATGCGGGACGCGCGGATCGTGCCGTAGCGCGAGATGTGTTCGCCGCCTTCACCCGAATTCGACATGCCGCCAGCCATGTTCGTCCCGTGGGCAACCGCTTCATGGGCGGAGGCCACGAGAGCGCCGTGAGACATGGCTCCCGAGGCGAGGCGCTGTGTAATCTCGTGGGCGGGCTGCACCGCTGCGACCTCAATCCGGTCTGGTGCCGGGCGGATGCGCGACAGGTAATCGAGCGCCCACCCTTTGGCCGCGACCTTGAGCGCACCCTTAGTGACGTAATGCCCATCGATATCGTCGCCGAAGCGCAGCACGAGCGACTGCGCAAGCGCGTCGAGGCGCCCTATGTCGCGTGCCTTGGGCCCCGTCAGTCGGAGCAGGAACTCCCCTTCGCCCAGCGTCTCGACCTCGAGGCCGCGGATGACGAAGTCGTTGTTGCCCGCGCGGTTGAAGAGCATCATCTCCTTTTTGATGTCTCCCACCTTGTCCATGAAGGTGATGTCCGCCGGGAAGCTTAGAACATCGCGCAGCGCGGCAGGCCGCCGTGACCGCTCCTCGGCCATGAGCTGGCTGAAGCGGCGGTAGCCCGGCGTGATCTCAAAGTCATCGATCTGATCGGTCGTGAGCTTTTCAAAAGACGTGTTCACGTAGCCCTTGTCGTCGATGCCAAAGGCGTCATCCATCTGGCGCAGCGTCAAAAGGCGAAGCGGATCGGTCTCACCATCAAGCGCGTTGTTGGCGACCGGCTTGTCAAAGGCGATGGGCTCTTCGGTGAGGTCCACGAATCCGCGCACTGCGGTCGTGCCATAGGAATGACCCGCCCCCTCGGCGCGCTCTTTGAAGAGCCCCAAGATCGGAATGTCCGCATCGCTTTCAACGGTCAGCGCACGCTGGTGCCAATCGGCGACAGACTGCGCCACGCGGTCAAAGCGGACACCGCCCACGGGCGTCTTCATGTTGGGGAAGTAGCGGGCAAAGACGGGGTCGTTGGTGTCGAGGAAGTTCGGCTCGAAGAACTCGCCGCCGGAATAAGACTCGACCGTGCAAAGCCCAACTTTGCCCATCGTCTTCATGAGGGCTTTCTCACAGGCCTTCTGGAACTTCGCAAAATGCGTGTAGGCTTTTTCCTGGCCAAACAGCTCTTCCGCGCGAAGGCGCACGGCGAGCGGGTAGACCGCAGACGCCCCGAAGCCCAAGGCGCAGCAGACGTGGTGTGACGAGCTCAACTGGCCGGATTCGACAACGAGCGAAACCTTGAAGCGCAATCCTTCCTCGATGAGGCGTTGGTTGATCGCGCTCACGGCAAGCGTCATGGGCAATGGTGCATGCGTTTTGGACACGTTCCGATCCGTCAGGATCGCGATGCCGCCCTTTTCACGTGCAAACGCCACCACATCGTTGGCAACAGTATCGACCGCCTCGGTCAGCGCCTGCTCATTCGCGGGCCCGTCGTGAAAGACGGGCGCATAGAGCATGTCGAACCTGTCCCAAGGCGTGATGTCCTGCTTCTTGATCTTGAGCATCGTCGACATGCTCAGGATCGGCGTGTTCACGACAATCTGGCGAGAGCGCGATTTGCCCATGTGAGGCTTTTCGCCAAGCGCGACACGCAGCGTCATGCCGTCGGCCTCGCGGATCGAGTCGAGCGGCGGGTTCGTCACCTGCGCAAAGCGCTGCGAGAAATACTTCGCGACGCCGCCTTCCTGATCCGAAAGCGCGTTGATTGCGTTGCCGTAGCCCATCGCCGAGACCTTCTCGACGCCGTTTTGCAGCATCGGGTCCATCAGGAATTTGAAGCTTTCCTGATTGTGGGTGTACGCCACGTAGCGCGCGGGCGTGCTCATATCGCCGAGGTAGCGCGTCGCCGCGAGCGCAGGATCGCCGTCTGCGCTGGGCAAATCGTCGATGTTGACGGCCGCGGCCTCGAGCAAGGCCGGATAGTCTTCAGCCTGCGCGAGCATGTGCAGCGCATCGTCCGTCTCGTAGATGCGCTTTTCGTCGTGGTTGTAATAGATCATGCCGCCGGCCGCGACGCGGCCACGGCGGATCACGCTATCAGCTGCGAAGGAAATCTGCCCCGCTTCTGACATCACAGCGAGGTAGTCCTCGGTCTCGACCGTCCTCAGCGGGCGCAGGCCCAGGCGGTCAAGCCGGGCCCCAATGATGTTGCCATCGCCAAAGATCAACGCGGCGGGGCCGTCGTTCTTCTCTTCGAAGAGCGAGAAGTACTCCAGCATCGCACGCACATTGGGGTCGATTGCTTTGTCGTTCTCCCAAGCCGGCGGCATCATCGCGACGACCGCGGTGACAAGATCGATGCCCTCTTCATAGACGCGGCTGTTTAGCGTCTGGTCGAGGCGGCAGCTGTCGGACTGACCCTTCGGTCGAACGATTGCTTTGTTACGGGCGAGAGCGACCGCAGCCTCAGAGAGTCGGTTCTTCTTGTCCGTGTTCAGCTCGCCGTTATGCGCCATGAGGCGGAACGGTTGGGCCATCGAAGGGTGCGGATCGGTGTTCGTGGAGAACCGCGTGTGGAAGTACATCGTGTGCACTTCATGGTCGTTGTCCCAGAGATCCTTGAAGTAGGGCATGATCTCCCAAGAGTTCAGGCGCCCCTTGAAGACCTGCATCCGCGCAGAAAGCGACAGCGGGTAGAGCCCATCAAGCTCTGGCACGGTGTACGCCACAGCTTCAATCTCAAGCAAAACAGTGTGGATGCGACTGTCGAGCGCTTGCCCCCGTAGCCCATCGGGCGCTGCAAAGACCCATTGCCGGATCGGCAGCTGCCACTTAACAGCGCGCGGGCCGATGGCGTCATCGTTCACCTCGACCTCGCGTGCCACGAGGATTTCGAAGCCCCACTCCTTCAGCGTGGATTCAATCAGCTCCACTGCCCGATCATGCTGCGACCGGTCGGCTGGCATAAAGAAGTTGCCAACGCCAAAGGCGCCCTTCTCGAGCGGCGTGCCTGCAATCTTGGAAAAGAACTTCAGAGACAGGTCTACAGAGATACCTGCGCCGTCGCCCACGCCTTCTGAGGACATGCCGCCACGGTGGGGCACCGCGCAAAGCGCCTCATGACCCTTTTCCAAAAGATCATGGGTCTGCTCCCCCGATTTTCGCGTGAGGAAACCCACACCGCAGGAGCTCTTCTCTTGGGTCGGGTCGTAAAGACCCCAGGGGGTTTTTTTCTCGGTCACGGGCGACGTCCTTTGGCGGCAACTAAGCCTGTCAAAGCCATGCGGGCGATAGCAGTGGCGGTTACGTATACGAGTCAGAGCACGCTCTTCCGGCGGCTCCTGCAGCTGTGAGCGGTCAGATACTCGTTCGTGCCCCGGTCTGGCAAGGGGGGAGAGGCAAAAAAGGTCAGCTTTAGTGACATTAATTTCCGAGCTCGAGAAAGAATATTGCCTCAGGCGCCGCCATTTTGAAGTTTTGCAATCACATTTGCGCCCGCCTCGTAAGGATAATGACGCTCTTTCTGGGCAGTCTACGGGGTAGAGGCGTCTTAAGACGCTGATACATAACAGCTTTTCTGGAGGCGGCCATCCCGGGGCGTCTGGCCTGGCCGCAAAGCAAAGAGGCTGGCACCGTTGCCCCAGCTTGCGCTGTGTTGCCCCGGGCGATTCTCGCGCGCCTAGTTATCCAAAACAGCAACGGATGGGGCGCCGGTGAGGTAGGCAAAGCCGTTGGCTGGAAGCGAAAGCTCCTCACCTTCCAGTCTGGCATCAGACGGGCCTGTCAGCTCTGTTTTGCCCACAAGAAGGGTGGCTGGAGTCTTCGCAAGGTTAAAGACGCAAGTGAGCTTTTCCCCACGACGGAACCCGAGGATGGGTTCGGGCAGATCAATGAATTCCGTGCGCCCAAGGCGCAAAGTCTCTGATGCGCTCCTGAACGCGAGCACCTCACGATAGGTATGCAAGGTGGAGGCGTTCAGAGCTTCCTGCGTATCAGCGGCCCGCGCGAGCTGCGGTGCTTTGACCGGCAGCCAAGGTTCTGCATCAGAAAACCCGCCATGGGGCGCGCCTGCCTCCCAGACCATTGGGGTCCGGCAGCCATCGCGGCCTTTTACGTCGGGCCAAAAGCGCAGCCCCGGAGGGTCAGTGAGTTCGTGGTATTCCATTTCCGTCTCGAGCTGGCCAAGCTCCTCGCCCTGGTAGAGCCCGACATTGCCCTCGAGCGAGCAAAGCAGCGCGATCGACTGACGGGCCAGTGCTTCAGGGCTCGCTGCATGCTCTGCCCAGCGGCTCACATGGCGGACGCAGTCATGATTGGAAAATGACCAGCACGGCCAGCCGTCGGGCGCCGACTCAAAGAAGCGCTGCACGTTGCGGCGGAAATGTCCGGCGCTGAAATGGGGCCCGAGGAGCTCGAAAGAGTAGGCCATATGCAGGCGCCCATCGCCCGCCGTGTACTCGGCCATGAGGTCCAGCGCCTTGTCGCCCGTCTCGGAAATCTCACCCACGATCATGCGATCCGGATAGCGGTCGGTCAGCGCGCGAAGCCGCTCGAGGAAAGGGATCACCTCTGGACGGTTTTTGTCGAAGACATGCTCTTGATGACCGTAGGTTTCCGTGGCCCGCGCACGTTGCTCTCCCGGGGCAGGGGGGTTGTTCGTCAGCGCGCGATCATGGACGTAGAAATTCGCGACATCGAGGCGGAAGCCGTCCACGCCGCGATCGAGCCAGAACTGCACCTCTCCAAGAAGAGCGTCCTGAACGTCCGGGTTCCAGAAGTTCAGGTCGGGTTGTTCGGTGAGGAAATTGTGGAGGTAATACTGGTGCCGCCTTGGCTCCCATTCCCAGCCTGCGCCACCAAAAACAGAAAGCCAGTTGTTGGGCGGTGTTCCGTCCTCAGCTGGGTCAGCCCACACGTACCAGTCCGCGCGGGGGTTATCGCGAGAGGCCCTGCTTTCGGCGAACCAAGGATGCTTGTCTGAGGAATGCGAGAGCACCTGGTCAATGATCACCTTGAGGCCAAGATCATGGGCGCGGGCCAAGAGCGTGTCGAAGTCTTCCAGGGTGCCAAAGAGCGGATCGACGTCCCGGTAATTGGCGACGTCATATCCCATGTCCTTCATGGGAGAGGGAAAGAAAGGGGAAAGCCAGATCGCATCAGCCCCAAGAGATGCCACATGCGCAAGCCGGCGCGTGATGCCTTTGAGGTCCCCCACGCCATCGCCGTTGTCATCCTGAAAGGAGCGCGGATAGATCTGATAGATGATTGCGCCGCGCCACCAATCCATGGCTGCCTCCCTCTACGAGCAACGAACGGTTGAGAGCGCCCGTATCCGATTCGAGACTTCGGCTGCTAGATAGGAACGCTATGGGCGCGACCGTGGGTGACCCTTAGGCCCCGCTCGGATCGTAGGAGGCAGATAGATAGGCCGTGGCCTGGCGTCTATGTCGGGCCAGGATGAAAGCCATGCACAAAATCTTTGGCTCGTCTTAGCCGACGATCATCTGCTTGAGCTGAAGCGTCTCATGCTCGAGCTCGGAGAGGCGGAAATTCACCACATCGCCGATGGTCACCATCCCGCGGATCTTGCCGCCGTCAACAACCGGCATGTGGCGGAAGCGACCCTCTGCCATGCGCTGCAGCACGCTCACCAATGGATCCGACGGGGAGCATGTCACCACGTTCGATGTCATGTTTTCGGCGACCGTTTGCGGCAGCGTTTGGCCGGGCGTGTCGGCGAGTTTGCGCACGATGTCGCGCTCGGAAAGAATTCCACGCAGCGCGCCAATCTCATCCGTGACCACGAGCGCACCGATGCGCTTTTCCTTCAGGATACTCACGGCTTTTGAAATCGTATCTTCCGGAGCAATGGAGATCACGTTTTCACCCTTGCCGGACAAGAGCTGCGCGACAGTGCCGGTGTCGCCGGCAGTGTTGCTGTGCAGCGTCTGGCTATGTGTCTTAACTTTTTTGCCTGCCGTTGGAGCTTGGTAGGTGCTGGGCATCGCGGAGGGCCTCCCTAAGTTGTTCCACATCCCTGGCTGTGGGATTTAGCCTAGACGAGGGAACATGGTTTTGGGAAGGCTCATGTCGTGATGGGTGAAATTGCGCTTACACCGCCGCTAGCGACAGCAATCTTTGTGGCCGCGTGTCTCTCAGGTATGCGGTACCGCTCTGTTTGGAAGGCGGAGGGCCCGCGCTGGCAGCTGTGGATGTATGGTCTCGGGGCCGCGCTTTGCCTTGGCACCGTGGCCTTTGTCCCGCTCGCGACGTCCTAGGCGCGATAACTACGAGGCTTCCGCTTCCATCTTGGCCAGCATCTGTTTGGCTTTAGGACACCCGTTCAGACGCTCTTTCAAAGGCGAGTTGGGATCAATTTCCTTTTTGCAGACCAGACACTGATCTGCGTCGGAAATCGCATTAAGGCCCCCACAGGAGCCTTTGATGCGCTTGTCCATGAAGATGACGCCGAGCGCCATGCCCAGCATCACCAGCATCAGAAGAACGAATGCGAGAAGGAAGGTTTCCATCTCTTGCTCCTTTGGCCGTCAGGCCGCGAGCGCTGCAAACGCGGCCGAACTCTTCGTTGCGAACTCATCGCCGTCGCGGTCGATGAAGAGCACCGGCATCTCGAGCGCATCGGCGAGCTTGAGACCCGTCTCCGATCCCAAGATAAGCATTGCTGTCGCCCATGCATCGGCCAACATCGCATTTTCAGTAACAACTGTGGCACTTGCTGTGCTGTGCGTGATGGGCTTGCCGGTGGCTGCGTCGAGGATGTGGCTGTAACGCTGCCCATCCAATTCGAAGTAATTGCGGTAATCGCCAGACGTCGCGAGCCCCATGCCGGTCACGCCCACCACCTGTTGAACACCAGAAAGCGCCGTCGGCGTCTCGATCCCGATCTGCCACGGATTGCCGTCCGGGTTAACGCCAGCGGTGAGCAGGTCGCCACCGATTTCGATCATGAAGTCTTCGATGCCAAGACCGGCGAGAGCCTCGCCGATGGCGTCCACGCCATACCCCTTCCCGATGGAAGAGAGGTAGACCTCAGCCTCGGGAGTGGCCTTCGTCAGGCTTCCCGCGCCGCCGCTGATATGGCGCGCCTGACCGGTCGTCTCCAGTGCGGCGAGAATTGCGGCATCCGCGGGAATGCCCGCTTTCGCCTTGGCACCAAATCCCCAGAGATCGATGAGCGGGCCAGTGGTCACGTCGAAGCGGCCATCAGAAAGCTCGCTCACCTCACCTGCCGCGGCCATCACCTCAGCAAAGGCTGGGGACACGGCGAATGCGTCTGTGCTGCGGGATGCGTTGAAGCGCGACACCTCAGAAGAGGTATCCCAGTTCGACATGCTGGCGTTTACAGACGCCAGCACCTCGTTCACAGCGCCCTGCACCTTGGTCTGGCTCAACGTGCCCGACCGGTCGACAGCGACGATGGAATAGGTGGTGCCCATAGTGGCGCCGACGAGTTCGAGGATGTTTGTCCGGTCTTTGCAGGCGGCGAGCGCGAGCGGAACGAAAAAGAGTGTACGACGGGAGATGATCGTTGGGTCTACCACGGTATGCCTCACTTGCAGATCGGCTCCGTCTTATCAAAAGGATCGGCGTTGTCTCGCGACAAAGTAGCCCAAGAGCCAACAAATCGCTGTGAGACGCAGTCAGCCGCGACATAGTAGCCCTCAACACCATAAAGTCACGGGCTGCGACCGCGCGCCCCTTTTCAGCGCGCCGTCCTTGATTGTATTCCGCTGCGTGCAAACGCCAGCCAAAGAGAAGCGAGTCGCGCGTGCAGCATTTTTCGCTCAAGAAAGGTCTGAACCTGCCGGTCGAGGGGGCGCCTCAGCGGGGCATCACAGACGGTCCAGCGGTTCAGAAGGTTGCCCTCCTCGGGGCAGATTACGTCGGATTGAAACCTCGACTTAAGGTCGAAGAGGGAGATCTGGTGGCCGCGGGGTCACCGGTCTTTTCCCACAAAGATACCGAGGACGTTCTCGTGACGTCGCCGGTTTCGGGGCGCGTGAAGGCCATCAACCGCGGCGCTCGACGCGTTCTTGTATCTGTCGAGATTGAAATCGCGCCGGGTCAGGACCCGATGGATTTCTCGTCGGTGGGTGACGCGGAGAGCGTCGAAGGCATCGCAACGCGGCTTGCAGCGTCGGGCCTTTGGACGTCCTTCCGGACGCGTCCGTACTCCAAGGTGCCTGCGTCGAACGAACGCCCTGCCGCGATTTTCGTGACGGCTATGGATACGGAGCCGTTGTCCGCAGATGCCGCAGAGATCATCGACGATGACCGCGAGAGCTTCGTCAAAGGTCTCGAGATTGTCGCCAAGATCTCTGAAGGGTCGACATATCTCTGTTATTCCGAAGGCGCGGATGTGCCGGGAGCAGAGGTTGAGGGGGTGGAGCCCGTCACCTTCTCGGGCCCCCATCCGGCGGGTCTTGCCGGCACACACATGCACTTCCTCCAGCCGCCCACCGCGGAACGCTTCGTGTGGACGATCGGGTATCAAGATGTCACTGCCATCGGTCGCCTTTTTTCAACCGGTCGTCTTGATGGGTCCCGCATCATCGCACTGACCGGCCCCAAAATGAAAAAGCCTCGCCTTGTGCGCACGATCGCAGGGGCCTCCATGGTGGACCTCACCCGCGGCGGCTTTGAAGAGGATGCGCCAGTTCGCCTGATCTCGGGGTCGATCCTGTCAGGACGCGCGGGCTCGAACGAGAGCGCCTATGTCGGCCGCTACGCGCGCCAGTTGACAGTGATCGAAGAGGACAAAACCCAGCACTCCTTCGGTTGGATCCGGCCCATGCGCGAAAAGTACGCCATGCAGCCGGTGCTCGGGTCAGCCTTCTTTAAGAAGACTTATGCTTTGACGTCCAACCTGAACGGTGGGCGCCGCGCGATGGTGCCCTACGGCACATTCGAGGAGCTGATGCCGCAGGATTTCCTGCCCACGCAGCTTTTGCGCGCGATGCTCGTGATGGACACCGATCAGGCGCAGGCGCTGGGTGTGCTCGAGCTCGATGAAGAAGATATGGGCCTCGTGGGCTTTGCCTGCCCGGCCAAGTACGAATACGGAGAGGCGCTTCGTGACTGCCTCACCAAGATCGAGAAGGAGGGTTAAGCCCATGGGTGCCCGCGACTTTTTCGACCGGATCGAACCGCAATTCGAAAAGGGCGGGAAGTACGAGAAATACTTCCCGATCTACGAAATGGTGGAGAGCTTCCTCTTCACGCCGAAGACGGTGACGACCGCCGCGCCACACGCGCGCTCCTATATCGATATGAAACGCATCATGATCTACGTGGTGCTTGCGACGTTCCCTGCGATCCTGCTGGGTTTGTGGAATGTCGGGCTTCAGGCGAATGAAGCGCTCGCCGTCTCGGGGATCGAGCCATCGGGCTGGCGCGCCTGGGTGCTGAGCACGCTCGGCATCGGCTTCAACCCGGCCAACCACTTTGCCAATTTCATGCACGGCCTGATGTACTTCTTGCCGATCTACGTGGTGACGGTCGTCGCTGGCGGGATCTGCGAGGTGATTTTCTCCATCGTGCGGGGCCATGAGGTGAACGAGGGCTTTCTCGTCACCTCCATGCTCTATGCGTTGATCCTCCCGGCCACGGTGCCGCTTTGGCAGGTGGCGCTCGGCATCATCTTTGGCGTCATCATCGGCAAGGAGGTGTTCGGCGGGACCGGTAAGAACTTCCTGAACCCGGCTCTCACGGCCCGTGCGTTCCTCTACTTTGCCTATCCGGCACAACTGTCAGGCGACAGCGTCTGGATCGCAGTCGACGGCTATACCGGGGCAACCTCGCTGGCCGTAGCAGCGTCTGATGGCATTCAGGATGTTGTCACCGCGACGGGCACTTGGTGGGATCACTTCTGGGGCTTCATCCCCGGTTCGATGGGAGAAACATCGACCGCCGCGATCCTCGTGGGTCTCATCTTCCTCTTGGCCACCAAGATCGTGAACTGGCGCATCCCGGCAGGTGTCATGCTTGGCACCATCGCGTTCTCGCTGCTGCTCAACGTGATCGGGTCGGACTCAAACCCGATGTTTGCGATGCCATGGTATTGGCATCTTGTGATGGGTGGCTTCGCGTTTGGGATGGTCTTCATGGCCACCGAGCCTGTGTCGGCTTCCCACACGAACATGGGTCGCTGGATCTACGGCGCGCTGATCGGTTTCATGGTTGTGATGATCCGTGTCATCAACCCGGCCTTCCCGGAGGGGATGATGCTTGCCATTCTCTTTGGTAACGTCTTTGCGCCGCTGATCGATTACTTCGTTGTGCAGGCAAATATCCGCAGGAGGGCAAAACGCCATGCCGTCTGACACGCCAAACACCGAAAAGCCGAAGGGCCCAATCGCCCGCTTCCTGGCTGCGCCCCCTGACAGCGTCGGCAAGACCATTGTCGTCGCCGTCTCCCTGTGTCTGGTCGCCTCGCTCGTGGTGTCCGCCGCCGCGGTGAGCCTGCGCCCGACGCAGGAGGTGAACTCGAAGCGCGACAAGCAGGTGAACATTCTGCAGGTTGCAGGGATCTATGAGCCTGGGATCGATGTGGGCGAAGCGTTCGCCTCCTTCGAGCCGCAGGTGCTGGATCTCTCGCAGGGGACGTTCACCAACGAGTTTGATGCCGCGACGTTCGATGACCTAGCCGCGGCCGACGACCCGGATCTTAGCCGGGCTCTTGATGACGATCCGGCAGGGATCGTGCGCCAGTCGAACTTCGTGACCGTCTACCTCCTGCGGGAAGAAAACGGTGACCTCGACAAGGTGATCATGCCGATCCACGGCTATGGCCTGTGGTCCACGCTCTATGGCTTCATCGCGCTGGAAGAGAACGGCAACGATATCTTCGGCCTGCAGTTTTACCAGCACGCGGAAACGCCAGGCCTCGGCGCCGAGGTCGATAACCCGCGCTGG
>JBCBME010000005.1:0-20611 GCA_039822945.1 Pseudomonadota bacterium | reverse complement strand
GCCTCATCGAAGCTATTCCGGAAGAGGCCTTGGCCGCGCATGCAGATCCAGAGGATCTCGATGGCGATGGGATATCCGGACGCCTCGCAATGGTCGGTGACGCGGCGGGGCGCTTTGGGTGGAAAGCCACCACCGCGACGATCCGCGAACAAACTGCCGTCGCCTTCAGCCACGATATGGGGCTCTCGACGTCCGTCCGTCCCTCGCTCTGGGGAGACTGCACGACGTCCCAGGCTGAGTGTCGAGAGGCGTTCCACGGCGAAGACAATGGTGGCCCAGAAATCGCCGAGGCGCTCCTCGATCTCGTGGTGTTTTACTCTGCCAACCTTGCTGTTCCGGCGCGGCGCGATATGGACGCACCGGAGGTTCTGGCCGGGAAGGAGCTGTTTTATGATGTCGGTTGCACCGGCTGCCATGTGCCGAAATTCGCCACAGCACCGGATGCCGAACCCGAACAGCGCAACCAGCTCATCTGGCCCTACAGCGATTTCCTGCTCCATGACCTTGGCCCGGAATTGGCAGATGCGAATCCGAGCGGCGACAGACAGGGTGGGGAGTGGCGCACGCAGCCGCTTTGGGGGATCGGCCTGACGGAAATCATCAATGGCCATACCTACTTACTCCATGACGGGCGCGCGCGTTCTCTGGAGGAAGCGATCCTATGGCACGGTGGTGAGGCAGAGGCCTCTCGTGGGGCTTTCGCGGCCCTCAGCGCTGCCGACAGAGAGGCCCTCATCACATTCCTCGAGAGCCTGTAATGCGCGCCGGGCTCGTTGCACTTCTGATCGGCTTGCCTGCGCCCATAGCCGCTGAGACCAGGCTCGCCGCCGAAGACGCGGCTCTCATGCAAGAGGCTTTGGTGACGACGGCAGATGAGTTCATCCTGCCCGCATACGAAGCCCAATCACAGGCCGCGCAGAAGCTCGTTGACTCGCTGTCGGCCTATTGCGCGGAGGAAGACGGGATCGGTGCCGCCGAACAAAGCTTCGCGGACCTGTTTCTGGCATGGCAGCGCAGCAGCATCGTCAGCATAGGCCCGATCACCGAAGCCGAGGGCCCGATGCGCGTTCAGCTTTGGCCGGATCCCAAAGGCTTCTCCGCTCGCGCCACACGTGCCGCGCGGGCCAGTGCCGATCCCGGTCTTCTGGAACCCGGTGGTTTGACGGGGCGGTCCATCGCGCTCACCAATTTGACGGCGCTGGAAGGGCTCATCTTCGAGCCGATTGAGCCCGCGAGCTATGGCTGCGATCTCGCAACTGCGATTGCAACGTTTCAGGCAGAGCTGTCTTCGGATCTGGTCGCGGCATGGACGCCGGGGAGCGAGTATCGCGCCCTCTTCGACACCGCTGCGATCGGCAATGAGCGATACGGATCCGTTGACGACCAAATTCGTGATCTGTTGGCCGGCGCGGTGGTCTACACGGACCGGCTCCGCAAATTCAAGTTGCTGCGCGGCTTGGGCACGGCCCCTGGCCAGGCGCGGCCAGAACGGACAGAGGCCGTCGCCAGTGGGCTTGGACGCCAGAGCATCATAGTGGCCTTTGAAACGATTGCTGACTTTTACGAGACGCCCTTCGGCCTTTTTGACATGGCGCCAGAGATTGGCGGAACGCTGGACTATTTCGTCCTGTCCCAAACGGCGAGCTCAGTGGCCACGGACGTCGCTTTGATGGACGAAAGTCTTACGACGATCGCCGCAGCAGATGGCCCGATGGCGGCCGATCTTAGACGCATGGCGGACACCGTGCTCTACCATGAGCAGTATCTGAAATTCGGCTTCTTGTCGGGCATCGGCCTGACAGCCGGGTTCACGGCGGCAGATGGAGACTAGGCGAGACATCCTGAAACGCCTGGCCCTGGGTCTCGGCGTCGCGGCCTGCGGCGCGGGTCGTCTCTTCGGGCAACCCGGTGACCGCGCCGGTTATGCTGCCATAGAAACATCATCGAGAACCGGTCTGAGCCAGGCACGGTTTTTCTCGGCCTCCGGCACAAGCATTGGAACGGCGCCACTTGATTTCCGCGCCCATGGATTGAGCCAAAGCGGTCGCAGGCTGGTCGTGTTCCCACGCAGACCCGGCAATCGCTTCGCGGTGATGGACGCAGTCACGCTTGAGATCTTAGTCCAAGTCACCGCGCCGCCGCACCGGCATTTCTATGGCCACGGCGCATTCAGCGTAGATGGCCAGCATCTGATCGTGACCGAAAACGATCTCGACACTCTCGACGGTGGGCTCGGGATCTACGATGCCTTGAACGGGTTTCGAAGGCTCGGCCAAATCGCGCTTCCAGGCTCTGGCCCCCATGAGATCATGCGCGATCGCGATCGTAACACCTTCTACATCGCGCTCGGCGGGTTGCAGACGCATCCAGACTATGGACGCACGGCCTTAAACCTTGACGACTTCCGCAGCCAAATCGTCGTCCTCGACCATGACAGGGGAACACTTGCGCCCATGGGGTATTGGAGCGGATCGGAAGGCGTCTCGCTCCGCCACCTCAGCGTCGATGGCGCGGGGAGCCTCTACATTGGCGGGCAATTGGCCAATGCTTCACGGGGAGACGGCAACGCGGTTCTTTGGCGGTGCGAGGACGGGGCAGCGGTGGCCCTGAACGAAGGCAGTCTTCTGGGCAGCTACGTCTCGTCACTGGCGAGCTTCGGGGAGCGGACCGTCGTGACGTCCAAGGCAAGCAACACTGTAATCGAGCTTAGCGGAGGCACCTTGGCGTCGCATACGTCCTTGACGGGTGCCTCAGCGGCAGCGGTCAGCGCCGATGGGTCCATTGCCTCAGGATACTCTGTGTTGCGTCTCAACGGATCCGACATTGCTGTGACTGACCGCTTTGAGTTCGACAATCATGGCCTTCATCTACGCGCGACGACGTAGTGCGCCGCTAACACCTGCGGACCAAACCTCGATACTGACAGAGGGAAAGATCGCCGACTTGGAGGAACAGATCTCCACCAAATGTCGGGGAGTGCTTGGCTGGGGTGGTAGGATTCGAACCTACGGTACACGGTACCAAAAACCGCTGCCTTACCGCTTGGCTACACCCCAGCAGCGAGCGCGTTGCTAAGGCGAACGTGGGTGGGTTGCAAGCCCATCTCTCGCGGAAGGCTGAAAAAGCGTTCACTCCTTGGCAGCGTCATCGCGCAGGAGGTTGGGGGCATCTTCATCGGCAAGTTCATCGGCCACCATCTGATCAAGGGCGGCCATGGATGGCTCTGTTACGTCGTCGTCAACGGTTGGGGCAGCTGCAGGTTTGGGCGCATGCTGCGTGGCGCTGGGGGTGGTCGAAAGAGGCTCGGACAGTGTGATTTTGTAGGTCGTGTCCGGGACCTCGACGCCCGCAGCTTCGATCGCGGCCTTCACGCGGCGGATCGCTTCGCTACGTGCGAGCAGGAGGCTCGTCTCCCGCTGGTCGATCCATCCCGTCACCTTCAGAAAGATCGCGCCATCTCCGATCCGGTCGGTCCAGACAGTGGGTGCAGGTGTTTCTAGGGTGAAGGGCAGGGCGGCTACGGTGTCTTCTGCGAGGTGGCGCATGGCTGCGAGATCTGCATCGGGAGCAACACCGATTTCAAAGAGCATCCTGCGCTCCGGGTTGGTGGAGTAGTTCAGGATCCTGCTCTTGAAGACCGTCGCGTTCGGGATGCGGATATGATTGCCATCGAAGCTCAAAAGGATGGTGGCGCGCGATGTCAGCCGGATGACGAGGCCTTCGTCCCCGTTGATCTCCACCGCGTCGTTCGGGCGAAAGGGCTGCCGGATTGAGAGCATGATCGAGGCGATGAAGTTTTCAACGGTATCACGCACCGCAAAGCCGACGGCGAGGCCGATGATCCCGGCCGCGCCGAGGATCGTGGACAGAAGAGCAGTCGCATTCAGGATATCGAGGGCAAGAACAAGCGCCATCACCACGAAGGCCAGCCGCACCACCATGCGGTAGATATCGGCAATGAACGCGTTGGGTGCCATCCGCGCGAGAAACGCCCGGTTGGCGACGAAAAGGCCAATGAGGACGACGAGGATGAAAACGCCGAGGGCGATCCCGAGGATCGGCGCCATGTTGATGGCTTGCTCGAGACGTGCCTCGAGCCTCTGGCGCACGGGATCGAGCCTGACGGCCACGTTAGAGGTCTCCGTCACCTCGTTTTCAACGGTCACGACCCCCTCCACGCGGGTTGCAATCGAGGTGAGGCGCGCGGTTTCTTCTGCCGATGGGGTGGTGCCGCGGAACGTGACGATGCCGGATGAGACAGTGACAGTCACATCGCCAAAGCCATCAAGCTCGCTCAGGATGTTGCGCAGGCGCGTGGCGATAGCCGCGTCTTGTGCGCCGTCATCTTGCGCAACGATAGGGCTGGTGGGGTCACTCTCCTGAGCAAGAACCGGGCAAGAGAGTGAAAGGGCGAGAATAAATAGAAGAATGCGCATGGCGCGCACCATTGCCCGCAGTCGGGCAGCCGTCAAAGCCTGATTGGGTCGGCCTTTGCGACATGATCGAGTGCCATGAGTGTCTCAAGCAGCGCGGGCATGTCGTGCAGATGGATCATGTTGGGCCCGTCAGACGGCGCGTTTTCTGGGTCCTGATGGGTTTCAATGAAGACTGCCGCGATCCCCTGAGCCACGGCTGCGCGGGCCATGACCGGGGCAAAGCGCCTGTCGCCACCTGTTGACCCACCCAAACCGCCGGGCTGCTGGACGGAATGCGTGGCATCCATCACCACCGGATACCCCGTTGCCGCCATTGTGGGCAGCGCGCGCATGTCGGCTACGAGCGCGTTGTAGCCAAAGCTTGCCCCGCGCTCAGTCAGCAGGATACGCTCATTGCCGGTGCTCTCGATCTTGGAGATCACATTCGGCATGTCCCACGGGGCCATGAACTGCCCCTTCTTGATGTTCACGACGGCAGCAGTTTCCCCCGCCGCGAGGAGGAGGTCTGTCTGGCGGCTGAGGAAAGCCGGGATCTGGATGACGTCCACGACGGAGGCCGCAAGCCGGGCCTGCTCGGGGTCATGGATGTCGGTCAAGACAGGCATACCCATCGCACGGACCGCTTCCAGAACCTTGAGGCCCGCATCGATGCCAAGGCCGCGCTTGCCGCTCAGAGACGTGCGGTTGGCCTTGTCATAGCTCGCTTTGAACACGTAGCTCGCACCCACCGCCGCGCAGGCCTCGGACATCTGGCCCGCGATCATTTGGGCATGATCAAGGCTCTCCAACTGGCAGGGCCCTGCGATGACGGTGAGCGGCGCGTCGTTCGAGACCTCAAGCGCGCCGACCTCGACAGTCTTCATCAGCTCGATACCTGCTCTCGGAGGATCGACGCGGTCAGCGAGACCATCAGGTAAATGCCCGCGAAAATCAGGAACGCGAGAAGCGTATTCTCGAACACCTTTGGATAGGTCGGCGTGTCAGGCGCGGTGGGCGGCGTGGAGATTGCGATGTAGCGCACCTGCCTGTCCGCCGTGATCCGCGAGCTTTCAAGCGCCTGCAGCGCTTGCTGGAGCATGGCGTCCCGGGTGGTGAAATCGATCTGCGCGATCTGGATTTGAGCCTGGATGGATGCAAGCGAAGCACCGGTCCCATCCGCCTGAGTGAGGCGCGCGCGCTGGGAGGCGATGCTTTCCTCAAGGAAGCGGATGTCGGACTGAAGACCCTCAACGCGTGCCTGATTTGGACGGCGGTTGGCGAGCTGCGCCTGAAGCTCGATGCGCTTGTCTTCGAGCTGGGTCTCGAACGTCGCGATGCGGTTTTGTGCGGCGGCAATGACCCCGGTTGCGTCGACGGTCTGAAGCTCGGTTTGGAGCGCCACGAGCCGTTCAGCGGCCTCCTGCCGCTTTTCCTCGGCATCGGCGAAGCTCTCGCGCGCGCCGCGCATCTGGTCGTTCCGCAAACGCAAGGACAGATCAGACACCTGCCCCTCGGCATAGTTTATGAGCGCGTTCGAGAAGGTTTGGCTCGCTTCGGGGGAGGCGGCGATCACCTCCATCGTGATGATGCCCTCGGTGGGATCATAGCCGATCTTCACGTTGCGCTGATAAATCTTGTAGGCGTCCTCGTTGGTGGCATCCTGCGCGAGCCGTGTGATCCCATCGAGGCTTTCATCAGAAAAATGGGCCTTGAAGCCGTGTTCCTCGTTGAGGCGGAGCATCGCCTCCCGCGATGTCAGATAGCCTTGGACGGCGATCGAATCCTGCACGGTTGCCAGCTGATTGGACCCAAACATGCCAGCCAACCCGCCTGCGGCGGCAGAGCTTGCTTCGTTCTGTTGGATGAGAAAGGCGGATTTTGTGGCAAACATCGGCGTTGCCATGAAGGCGAAGTAGTAGCCGAAAAGGAGCGTGGGCAGCCCCACGAAGATGCCGAGCCGCGTGAAGAGGAGAAGCGTCTTGCGTTGGCGCCGTTTTGCGATGTCCTGCTGGATCTCGCGGATCTCTCTTGCGCGCGCCTCTGCCGGAGCAGGCTCTTTGTTGGCGGGGAGGTTCTTGCCCCCAGCAGGCACCGTCTGTGGCAGCTGCACGTTGTCGAGGAGCGCGGTCGAGGTATCGGCAGTGTTGGGCACGACGAGCTCGAGCGCTCCGGCCGCTTGAAACGGATCGATCCCTTTCTCGCGCAAGAGCTTCACGGCCTCGAAATCGCTCGTCGCTGCCAGACCATTCTTTTGGGCCACGCGGCGCGCCATGCGCAGCTGTCGTCCCGTGAGGCCCTCGCGGCGGATGGCGTCGATATCAGTTGACCCTTGGGCCTGTGCCCCGTTGGCGCCGGCTTTTGACTGCTGGGCCGCGCGGATCTTTTCGCGGATGCGGGCCTGTGCGTCGGCTTCCTTCTCGCCTGGGCCCTCCATTTTGAGGGGCACCGGACGGTGAACCACTTTGGGCTCTGCCGCGGGCTGCGCTTCGACGGCGCTATCCTCCGCAGCGGGATCATTTTCGCTGCTTGGTGCAGACGATCCGGACGCACCGGAGCGCAGTGCGCCCGGGCCCCGCTTGATGCGAAACTTACTCGCTCTGGGTTTGGTAGTCATAGAGCTGCTTTGCCTCTTCCAGAGTGTCGAACATAACGAATTGCCCGTCGATCAGCACGGCTGCGGATCGGGCGAATTTTTCAAGCGTCTCGGGGGAATGCGAGACGATGATGACCGTCGTGGTCTCGAGCCGTTCCCGCAGCACCGAGCCCGCTTTGCGATTGAAGGCCACGTCGGTTGTCTGCGGCATCCCCTCGTCGATCAGGTAGATATCGAAATCGAGCGCGAGAAGGAGCGAGAAGACAAATCGCGCCCGCATGCCGGCAGAGTAGGTGCCGATGGGCATGTCGAAGTATTCTTCGATCCCGCACATCCAACGGCAGAACGCCTCCACATAATCGGGGTCAAGCCCGTAGAGACGCGCGATATAGCGACAGTTCTCCACGGCGGTGTGCCGCGGCACGACCCCGCCCATGAACCCAAGCGGGAAGGAAATCTTGCACTTGCGGTTGATGACGCCCTCATCGGGCTTCTCAAGCCCGGCCATCATGTTGACGACTGTCGTTTTGCCCGTGCCGTTCGGGGCCAGGATGCCGAGCGAATTACCGAGCTCCACGCGAAACGACGCGCGATCAAGGATCACCTTGCGCTGCTTGCCCGTCCAGAAGGACTTCGACACGTTAACAAACTCGAGCATTCTCGCTTCCCGGCATGCCTCTTCGCCGCTGATTTTGCCGTCCTTATCGGACATGTTGTTAAGACAGCCTCAAAGGCCTCACCTCTAGTTATGCCCGGCGAGGCCTCGAACTAGCAATGAATTAAGACAAAATTGCACAGAGTTGAACGGAAACGGGGGCCTGAGTGGCCCCCGTGTCGCATGTTTGTGACGCCTGCGCGCTACTCGGCCGGGGCCGCGTGGGTTGCCGGCGGCGCCTGTTCGAGCTCTTGCTTTTGCACGCGAAGGACGCGTCCCGCGATGATCGACAGCGCAGCGGCGGCAAAGGAGAAGAGCGCGCCCATCTTGGCTGCGTCCTGAACCGGCCCTGCGTCAAAGGCCACGGCCGCGACAAAGAGCGAGACGGTAAAGCCGATCGCCGCGACGAAGCCGATCACGATGAGATCAACGATGCGCATGCCCTCGGGAATACCAAGCCCCAGCGGTCGCGCCGCGATCCAACCAAAGAGAAGGATGCCGAGCGGCTTGCCCACGATAAGACCCGCGAGCACGAGCCAGGTTGCGTCACCCATCGAGCTGAACTGCACGCCCGCATTGCAGAGGCCAAAGAAGAAGAGCACCACCTCGACCGGCGCTTTCAGCGCATGCTCAATCTGGTTGAGAAGATCGGTCATGTGGGCTTCGGCGGCAGCAAAGATGCCAAAGTCACGATCCGCGTGGGGGATCGTCGGCACGATGGGCAAAAGGCCTAGCGCGGGGTGCAGGCCCGACATCATGAAGCCATACCAGCTCAGGCAGGCTGCCACGAGGTATGGCCAGAAGCTGAGCGTCTTGCGCACAAACGTGGAATTGGGACGCGCCTGGTTGCCGCGATCAAGGCGGCGGGGCAGCCAGTTGAAGAGCGTGAACACACCCACAGCCGCAGCCACCGACAAGAGCAACCACACGGGGGCAAGATCGCCAGACGGGTAAAAGACCGCCAGGATCACGAGGCCCGCAGCGTCATCGGCAATGGCCAGCAACAAAAGAAACCGCACCGCCGGGTGGCCCGCGCCAAAAACGAGGCGCCCCACAAGGTAGGAAAACGCGATGTCAGTGGCCGTCGGAACCGCCCAGCCATTGGCCACGGCGTCATAGGTGTCAGAGCCCAGAAGCAGCGCGAGGCCAAGGTAAACACTGATCGGACCCAGCATCCCGCCCGCGGTGGCAAAAAGGGGCGTCGCCGCCTTTTTCCCGCGCAGCGAGCCATTCTTGAGGATCACAGCTTCCCAGACTTCCTTTGCGGCAATCGCGAAGAAGAAGGCCATGAAGATATCGTTGACGAGGTAGTGCAGCGTCAGCGTCCGGTGTCCGTCATGGAAGTGGCCGATGGGCGCGTGGTCCCAGATCTTGAACTCGACGAAGTGATGGTAGCTGTCAAAGTCGATATTGGCCCAGACGAGCGCGATCAGAGCGCCAGCGATCAGAAGCAGTGAATAGTTGGTGACGAAGTTCCAAACGCGGGTCATCACGGGATCCCCCTTGACGGATGTTTCCCGCGTACTAAGCGAGCCCGTTGGGCGACGCAACGCTCACGTATACTGCCGTATGCGACACGTCCGCACGCGCGGGCCCCGGCGAGGGGCCCGGCATGGCTTGGTCACAGCAGGGCGTTCGTCGCAAAGCCCGCCAGGATCGCGCCTGTGATGCCAAAGCCGATATAGGCCACGAAAACGCGCGGCTTTACGAGCGCCCAGACCGCGATCGCCGCGGGGATGGAGCTGACACCGCCCGCCACGATGAAGGACATGGCGGCACCAGAGGCCATGCCTTGGTTCATGAGTTCGCCCACGAGGGGCACGGCCGCATAGCCGTTCATGTACGCAGGAGCGCCGACAAGTGCGCCGATCACGATGGGCCCGGCACCGGTCCCGCCGAGAACCCCGGCGATCCACTCCGCGGGTACATAAGCCAGCATCACGCTTTCAAGGATGTAGGCCAGCGTGAGCCACTTGAGCAGGAAGAGGGCGTTCTCAAGAGCTGTGTCCCGGAATATCGTGCGCCGCGGTGCCTCACTCCAGAATGTCCAAAGTGGCGTCCCGCTGAAGGGGGAGGGGCCGCAGCCGCATCCGCTCTTTTGCTGGCCCTCGCGGAGCGGGTCCGCAAAAACGGGGCTTTGCATCAGTGCCAGTGTCACAAAGCCTCCACCCATCCCGAGCGCGACGGCCGCGATTGTCTTGGCCACGGCAAACTCGAACGAAATCGCCCCTGCCGTGATCGTGAACATCGCAGGGTCCATGAGCGGAGAGGCAAGCCAGAACGCCATGACCGCGCTCAGCGGAGCCCCAACGGCGAGAAGCCCGGCGATAAAGGGGATCACTTCGCAGGAGCAGAAGGGCGACAGGCCGCCGAGGAGTGCCGCAAGCATCACCATGCGCACAGGGCTGCCCTGAAACGCCTTGGCTAGAAGCGCCTCCGCGCCCGACGCTTTGACATAGGCCACCGCGAGAACTGCGAAGAGGATAAAGGGTGCCGTACCCAAAAGCGCCTCTGCCGTGAAGATCAGCGTTGCAGGCAATTGGGGCGGATCGAGGACGGCAATGGTCGCCAGAAGTACGAGGCTCGCGATCCATCCTCGCGGGATGTTGCGGAGTTTTGGCAGGTTCTGAGAGAGATCAGTCATGGCTTGTGCCTTGCTGTGCAGCTGCGCTGTCGGCACAGCATTCGGAAAGGAGAAATGTTGAGAGTGCGCGGATCTCGTCATAGGCCACGGCCGCACATATGATGGAGCGGCCGCGCTTTTCCTGGGTGACGAGCCCGGCTTGCGCGAGAATTTTCATGTGATGGGTGAGTGTCGAGCCTGTCACGCCGGTCCGCTCACCGAGCATGCCGATCGACAGCCCATCTTCGCCGGCGCGCACAAGGGCGCGAAGAACACTCAGTCGCTGCTCGGAACCCAGGGCCGCAAATGTTGAGGCAACCTCTGCGAGACGCGCGTTTTCAATGGATGAAATTTTCATATTTCTACGTTTATAGAAATATAGAAGGGATGCAACCCCCTATTGCTCTCCGTGCTGCGTGCCGCAATTTGCTGACCATGGAAATTGCACGTCAGATCGCCAGATGCCAAACCTGTGCGCCCCGTTTCGCGGCCACGGCAACTGCGCATGAGCCGCGCCCGGTCACTTGGTTCCGCGAGGGCGCGCGCGTCCTGATCGCGGGGCAGGCCCCGGGGCTGCGCGTGCACAAATCCGGAAAACCCTTTACGGATCCCTCGGGCGACCGTCTGCGGGCTTGGATGGGGGTCGATGAAGCGACCTTTTATAATCAGTCCCGCATTGCCATCGTGCCGATGGCCTTTTGCTTTCCGGGCTACAACGCCAAGGGGGCAGATCTGCCGCCGCCACCTGTTTGCGCGAAGACGTGGCGCGCCGCCGTGCTGGAAGCGATAGGGGAAGTGGAGACGATGCTGCTTGTTGGCGGTGCCGCACAGCGCTGGCATCTTGGCACGCGCAACGTCACCGAGGCTGTCAAAGGCTGGCGAGACGTCGCTCCGCGCGCTTTTCCGTTGCCGCATCCATCATGGCGCAACAATCATTGGCTGAAATCGAACCCTTGGTTCGAGGCGGAGCTTATTCCCGCCCTGCGCGCACAACTCACGGAGATCCTGTGACCGAGCCCAGTGAAGAGACCCCCATCGACCGAGCCTTCGCGGCGATGGATGCCAGCGACAGCGATGCCGACAGGCTGCGCTACTACGAACGGATCGCGGATGCGGAGCTTTTCCTGCTTTTGGAAGACGAGCCCGCGGGCGAGGATTTCCGCCCCGCGCTCTTTGATCTCGAAGAGGGGCGGATTGTCGTGGCCTTTGACCGGGCCGAGCGGCTTTCCGGCTTTGTGGGCGGGCCTGCGCCTTATGTGGCGCTCTCAGGCCGGACGCTTGTCGAGTTGCTGGCAGATCAAGGTCTCGGCCTTGGGATCAACCTTGAGGTGGCTCCGTCGGCGTACCTGCTGCCCCATGACGCGCTTTCGTGGTTTGCAGGTGTGCTCGCGCAGGGGCCTGAGGCACACGAGGTGGGCATCTCGGAAGTCGCTCCTCCCGGAAGCCTACCTGAGCTCTTGCTCACGTCGCTCGACGCCAAGCTCGCTCTGATGGGGGCGGCAGCAGAGACGGCGTTCCTGGCCCTGGCCATCTATGAAGACGGAACGCGTGGCCATGTTTTGGCCTTTGTCGATGCCGCGCCGGGCGCCGAAGAGGCGTTGAGCCGTGCCGCCAATGAGGCGCTCACCTTTTCGGGGCTAGATGCGGGTCAGCTGGACGTGACCTTCTTGAGAGCGTCGGAGCCAGTGACGGGCCAGCTCGCACGCGTCGCGCTGCGCTTTGATCTTCCGAAGCCCGCGGAGGTGATCGGCCAGGAGATACCCGCACCGGGTATGGATCCGGACAAGCCCCCGAGGCTGCGATAGGCGACGCTGGACGGACGCTGTTTGCCTTCGGCAAACACGCCCCGCCCACCGTCCCTTATGCCGAGCTTGTTGAGAGGCGTCGCTCAATATCCGGCAGCGCGGTCCACGACGTCGAGCATGGGTTGGCCTGCCTCGTTCAAGCGGATGTTCTCTGCGATGCGTTCCGAGGCGAGATCGGGCCGCGTGGTGGAGGCGATGTGGGGTGTCACCGTGACGCTCGGATGCGCCCAGTAGGGATGGTCGGCCGGGAGCGGCTCAGTCCGAAACACATCGAGCGTGGCATGGGCGATGTGACCTGAATTCAACGCCGCAAGGAGCGCGTCGTCATCGATGAGAGGCCCACGCCCCGGGTTGATAATGCGGGCTCCTTTCGGGAGCCATGCGAGCGTTTCGGCGTTGAGCGTGTTCTCGGTTTCTGGCGTGTTTGGCATCAAGAGCACGACGATTTCGGCTTTGGACAGAACAGCGTGGAGGCCGTCGCGCCCATGGTGGCTCTCTACCCCGGCCAGCGTTTTGGGGGAGCGGCTCCACCCCAGCACCTGAAACCCAAGCCCCGCCGCCTTTTGCGCGCAGGCCCCGCCGAGGGCTCCTATTCCGAGGAAGGCGACGCGACGGTGCCGTGCGAGGGGTGGGGGGCTATCCTCCCATCGCTTCGCTGGATTGATCACGTGAGCGTCGAGACCGACGTGGTAGCGCATGATGTGGGCGATGACGTAGTCGATCATCCCTTCGGTCATACCGTCATCGGCCATCCGCGTGAGCGGCACGTTGAGCGTGGTATTGCCCACCACTGTTTCCACACCGGCCCAAAGATTGAGCACCGCCTTGAGCCGCGTGAAGGGCGTGAAATCCTGCACGCTGCTGTTGGGGGCATAAACGATATAGTCGACCTCGGCGGGCGGCATGTCGGGAGCGATGCGCGCCGTGATCCCAGCAGAGGCGAAAGCTTGCGCAAGTGGTGCTTCGTACTCCTCCCACCCCTCAGAGCGGGCCGCAAACAGGATGTTGAGCATCTAGCGGGGCCTATGGACGTGTGCGGATTGCATGAGCCCGAAGGCGCAGAGGAGAACGAGCATGGCAGAACCGCCGTAGCTGACGAGTGGCAGCGGCACACCCACGACGGGCGCAAGACCCATCACCATCGCCATGTTCACCGCAAAGAAAAAGAAGAACGTCGCAGCGATTCCGAAGGTGAGGAGCGAGGCGTAGCGATCCTTGTTGGAGAGCGCCGAGACAACGCAAAACCCGATGAGGAGCGCGTAGAGCAGAAGGAGCGAGAACGCACCAATGAAGCCGAACTCTTCTGCCAATGTGGTGAAGATAAAGTCGGTGTGCTTTTCAGGCAAGAAGTTCAGCCGGCTCTGCGTGCCCTGCATGAACCCGCGCCCCGTCCAACCGCCAGAGCCCAGCGCGATCTTGGCCTGCGTGATGTGATAGCCTGCGCCAAGTGGGTCCTGTGACGGATCAAGGAAGGTATCGATGCGCCTGTACTGGTAGTCTTGTATGAGTTGCCAGCTCGTCCCGCGGGATTGAAACACTGCAAGAATAAGGCCTGCGCCCGCGCTGATGACCGTCGCGAAATAGGCCCAGTGGACACCGGCAATGAACATGACCGTGCCACCCCCTGCGAGGAGCAGGATGGACGTGCCAAGATCAGGCTGCCGGAGCACCAGAAATACCGGCAAGAGGATCAGGGCCACAGGGATCGCCACCCAAAGCGGGCGAGACGTCTTCTCTATTGGGAGCCAGTCGTAATAGGCGGCCAGAAACATCACCATCGTGATCTTCATGAGCTCTGAAGGCTGAAGACGCATGAAGCCGAGGTCGATCCAGCGTTGCGCGCCCATGCCGGTGACACCGGCCACTTCGACGACCACGAGCAGCACGATTGACAGGACGTAGGCAAGCGCCGACATGTTGCGCCAGAACCAAATCGGCACCATGGCGATGATGAAAAGCCCGGTCAGGCCCATGGCAAAGCGTTGCATTTGTGGCTCCGCCCAGCGGCTCAAGTTTCCGCCCGCCACGGAAAAGAGCATCAGAAAACCCACGGACGCGATCGCGCAGATCAGCAGGATCACGGGCCAATTGAGCGCCAGGACCTTGCGAAACCCAGCCGGGACCGTCTGGAGCCGATACTCTAGATAGCTCATGCCTGATCCCTCGAGGGTCTGCGGTCCTCAACGCCGTCCCAGAGCTCAAGCTCGTCCTGCTGGACCGTGATGCGGTCGCGATCCTTGGCCGGGTAGGCGTCAAGCGGGGGCGTCCCGTCATAGAGCGCCTGAAGCATGATATCGCGCGCCAAAGGAGCGGCTGCCCGCGAGCCTGAACCGCCATGTTCGACCACCACAGCGACGGCGAAGCGTGGATTGTCGTAGGGTGCGAAACTTACGTAGAGCGCGTGGTCTCTATGCTCCCAGATCCGGTCTTCGTTCTTGGTGATGCCCTGCGCGCGCTCTTCCGGCGTGATCCGCTTGACCTGCGTTGTCCCGGTCTTGCCGGCCATGCGCATATCTTCGGCGATGATGCGTGAGCCATAGGCGGTGCCTTTGCGATCGTTGGCCACGGCGTACATCGCGCGACGAATGCGGTCCAATGCGGCGGGGTTGATGTCGAGGGGCTCGCCCGCTCCGGAGGGTTCAGCCACGCCGTCCCGGCTTGCCACGAGGCGGGGGGTCACCGAGCGGCCGGTTGCGATGCGTGCCGTCATGACAGCCAATTGAAGCGGCGAGGCCAGCACGTAGCCCTGCCCGATGGAGGCGTTCACGGTGTCACCGATCCGCCATTCGGCGTCACGGACGCGGCGCTTCCAGGTTTTGTCAGGGGCCAGTCCTTCGGCGACGGCCGACATCGGAAGGTCGTGGCGCTGCCCGAGACCCAGCTTGCGGGCCATCTCGGCCATCTTGTCGATGCCGACCCTCTGCGAGATGTCGTAGTAGTAGAGGTCGCAGCTCTCAGTCAGGCTCTTGGCAAGGTCGACATGCCCGTGACCGCCCCGTTTCCAGCAATGGAAGCGATTGCCGGAGATGTCCGTGTGCCCGCCACACCAAACGGTTTCGTCATAGCCCACCCGTCCGTCTTCGATGGCGGCGAGTGCCGTCACCATTTTGAACGTGGAGCCGGGCGGGTACGTGCCTTGCACGGCCTTGTTGGCGAGCGGGCGATACTTATTGTCGGTGAGCGCGCGGTAGTCGGAGACCGAGATACCTCGCACGAAGAGGTTCGGGTCAAAGGCTGGGGCGGACCCCACGGCAATCAGGTCACCCTTTTCGCAGTCAATGACGACGGCGCTGGCGCTTTCGTCTCCGAGGCGAGCCTGCACATAGTTTTGCAGGCGGCTGTCGATGGTGAGCTGCACGTCCGAGCCCGCGATCCCTTCCTCTCGGTCAAGTTCGCGCATCACGCGGCCGACAGCGTTCACCTCGATCTTGCGGGAGCCCGCTCTGCCGCGCAGTTGGCGCTCAAGCTTGTTCTCGACCCCCGTTTTGCCGATCTGGAACTTGGGGATCTGGAGAAGCGGATCCTGATCATCGATCCGGGCAAGATCGTAGTCGGACACGGGCCCCACATAGCCAAGGACATGCGCATAGTCCGCGCCACGCGGATAGTGCCGCGAGAGCCCGAAATCTGCGTGTATGCCGGGCAGGGAGGGCGCGTTTGCGCTCACCTGAGCCACGTCTTCCCAAGACAGGCGGTCAGCGATCGTAACTGGCACGAAGGGGCTGCGTTTGAAGATATCCTCGCGAGCGCGGCCCACGTCTTCGGGGCTCAGATCAACAATGCGGGTAAGCTCTGCAAGCACGGCATCCACGTCGCCTGCATCTTCCCGCACCATGACGATACGGTAGTTCTGCTCGTTCTCCGCGATGATGCGCCCCTGGCGATCAAAGACCATACCTCGAGCCGGCGCCAGCAAGCGCAGATTGACGCGGTTCTCCTCTGCCAATAGGCGAAATTGATCAGCCTGATCCAGCTGAAGCTGCCGCATCCGCCAGCCCAGCACGCCCATAAACGCAAGCTGCGCGCCGCCAAAGATCAGCCCGCGCCGGCTGATGACGCGGTAGGATGTCTCGACGTCTTTTGGAGAGGCCTTCATAGCTTTCTCCCAAGGTTATCTGTTTGGCCGGGCGCGGCCTTGGTCACCCCCAGCACGCTCGCGGAGAGCCCTGCCAGTAAAGGGTAAGTCAGGATTGTCAGCGCCAGCTGCAGGAGCAGAAGCGAGTTTGAGATCGCAAAGGGTACCAGCAATGACCAGAGCGCCATGAGCGCCAGTGTCATGATGGTCATAATTACGCCGACGATGGCCCATTCGGCCGCAAAGATCATGTCGCGCATATCGTCGGCGCGCGCTCGCAGCGCTTCGGTCGCGACAAACGCGCAGAGCGCCCAAAGCCCGGGCGGGCGCTGAAGAAGGAAATCCGCCAGAAGAAAGAGCAGCACCACCGCCCAGATCGGGGCGAGGTCCGGCCGCCGCGCGACCCAGACCATAGTCAACGCCAAGAGGAGATCTGGCCCCGCCCAACCGCGCGGCGCGGTCTGGAGCGGCAAAAGTTGCAGCAAAAGGACGACGAGGCCAATGGCCAGGTAGCTCCCTCGCATGACCCAGATATAGCCGTTACCCGCGCTACCCATCGGCGGCCTCTTCGCTTAGGATCGCAGCCGCTGAGGGCGGAGCGATCAGTTCGCCGGGATCGGTGATGGCGTTGAGCTCGCGGCTCCGCAGCACCCGCAGAAACTCCAGACGTTCGTAATCGGCCACGAGGCGCACGCGCAGGCGGCGGTCTGCGTCCTGCACAACTTCCCCCACGAGGAGGCCCGCGGGAAAGACCTGTCCGTCACCGGACGAAAACACCCGGTCTCCCGGGCGGAGCGCGTCGATGTCTTCGATCAGGTCAAGCATGGGGCGCGCAGTGTTCTCGCCCGCAAGGATTGCGCGCACGCCAGAGGGCTGGATCGTGACCGGCACGCGAGACGACGCATCTGTCAAAAGGATCACGCGGCTCGTTGTTTGCCCGACGCCCGAAATGCGGCCCACGAGGCCGAGGCCGTCCATGGTTGCCCACCCGTCCTGGATCCCATCGCGGTTGCCGACATTGATGAGCACTGACTGGCGAAAGGGCGAGCCGCTGTCGGCCATCACGACCCCCGTCACATGGGTGAACTTTGGGTCAAGACGCACCTTGTTGAGGTCAAGAAGGCGAGCATTTTCCTGTTCAAGCTGAAGAGCGGCCTCCTTCCAGGCGCGCATCTGCTGAAGCTCGCGCCGAAGCTCTTGATTTTGCTCGAAGATCCGCTGGTAGGAGCGGAAGTCGGCCACCATGTTGGCCATGCCCGTCACCGGCGCCATGGCCCAATCGAAGGAGGGAACGATGGTGTCCGTGACTTGCGTGCGCAGCCGCTCCACGCGGGGGCTGTCGATCCGCCAAAGCACAAAGACCGCGGCCAACACCAGAACAAGCACAGCCGTCATGAGCCGGCGCACCGGCCGGGCATAGTCTTCTGCGGTGTGACGTTCCTTGGCCAAAGCGGTCTCCGCTCGGGATCTCAGGGTCTCTTAACGTGCAAACAGTTTAGCTGTCGTAATCGATGACGTGCAAAAGCTGTTTTTCGTACTCAAGCGTTTTCCCGGTGCCGAGGGCCACGCAGTTGAGGCTTTCATCGGCGACACTAACGGCAAGGCCGGTCTGTTCGCGAAGGGCAAGATCAAGCTCTCCTAGAAGCGCGCCGCCACCGGTGAGCATCACGCCCCGGTCCACGATGTCGGCGGCAAGGTCAGGCGGTGTGGCCTCAAGGGCGGTCATCACCGCCTCACAGATTTGCTGAACAGGCTCTGACAGAGCTTCGGCCACCATCGCCTGCGCGATCTCGCTCTCTTTCGGGACACCGTTCAGCAGGTCGCGACCGCGGATGGGCATCGAGGCGCCGCGCCCGTCATCGGGCATACGTGCAGTCCCGATCGATGTTTTGATGCGCTCTGCCGTCGCTTCACCGATGAGAAGGTTATGCTGACGACGCAGGTAGGAGATGATCGCCTCGTCCATCCGGTCGCCACCAACGCGCACCGAGCGCGCATAGACGATGTCGGCCAGGGCAAGGACAGCGACCTCTGTTGTCCCGCCGCCGATATCGACGACCATGGACCCCGTCGGGTCCGTGATGGGCATGCCTGCACCGATGGCTGCCGCGATAGGCTCGGCGATGAGGCCCGCGCGGCGCGCACCCGCTGATAGCACCGATTGCCGGATGGCGCGCTTTTCCACGGGCGTGGCACCATGGGGCACGCAGACGATGATCTTGGGCTTGGTGAAGGTCGTCCGGCGATGAACCTTGCGGATGAAGTGCTTGATCATCTCTTCGGCGACGTCGAAGTCGGCGATGACGCCGTCACGCATGGGTCGGATCGCCTGAATGGAGCCCGGCGTCCGCCCGAGCATGAGCTTTGCATCCTCGCCAAAGGCGAGCGGCTTTTTCACCCCGTCCTTGACCTGATAGGCCACGACGGAGGGCTCATTGAGGATAACGCCCTTGCCCTTCACGTAGACGAGCGTGTTCGCCGTCCCAAGGTCAATAGCCATGTCCGATGAAAAGAGGCTGCCAAACCCAAACATTGCCCGGATCCCAAATCATTATACCCGCGCATCCCGTGGCGCGGTTGACGACTTATAGGCCTCCACGGGCAGAGGTGAAAGGGGCGCTGAACCTTTGTTTTCAATGCCCGGCGATGCAGCGCCCATCTGACGCGGGGGCCTTCTGGCTTTGACATGGTTGGCTGCCGCTGGGTAACCTTTGCCCCATGCCAAGGGATTACACGCTCTCAGCCGAAAACACGAAAGCCGCCATCGAGGCAGGGCTTGCCAAACCGCGTTGGTTCCGCCCCCAAGTGGACCGGGCAGAGATGCGCGCATTGCTGGAAAAGAACGACTGGATCGCGGGCCGTGATGCCGCAATTTGGATTGGCCTGATTGCTTTGACTGGCGGGCTTGCCGCGGCTTTTTACCCCTCGTGGTGGGCGCTGCCGATTTGGCTGGCATACGGTGTCCTCTACGGGTCCGGGGCGGACGCTCGGTGGCATGAATGCGGTCACCGGACGGCCTTCAAATCGGTCTGGGCCAATGAGGTGATCTACCAGATCGCGTCCTTCATGCTGATCCGGAACCCCGTGGTTTGGCGTTCGAGCCATATGCGGCACCACACCGATACAATCGTTGTGGGGCGCGATCCCGAAATCCAGCTCATGCGCCCCCCCGACCTGCGGAGGCTTTTGCTGAATCTGGCGGGCATCCCTTACATGGTCGATCACGTGAAACGGCTCGCGCTGCATGCGTCCGGCAAGCTCCACCCCGAGGAAGAAACCTTTGTGCCCGAGGCGGACAGGCCAAAGGTCATTCGCATCGCGCGCATCTGGGTGACGATCTTTGCGGCGGCCATCGCCGCGGCGCTCATTTGGCAGACGTGGCTGCCGCTCCTGTTGATCGGTGGCCCGCGGTTTTACGGCGGCTGGCACATGGTCATGACAGGCACGCTCCAGCATCTTGGGCTCGCGGAGAACGTCAGCGACCACCGGCTTAACACCCGCACGGTCATGATGAACCGCGTGAACCGCTTCCTCTACCTCAACATGAACTACCATCTGGAGCACCACATGTTCACGCAGGTGCCTTACTACAATCTGCCGAAGCTCCACGCGCTCATCGCTCACGAATGCCCCGCCCCGGACGCCTCAATCTGGGCAGCTTATCGGAGGCTGATCCCGGTGCTCAGGCGCCAGCTTGCCTACAAGGACGCCGTGATCGTGCCAGAGCTGCCAGAGGGCGCGACGCCTTATGGGCCTGATGCTGATAAGCTGAGGCCTCACGCGGTTTAGCGGGAACTTACAGGCCCCGGCCTCAAGCCGGGGCCCATGATGATCCAGTGCTGGCCGAGAGGTCAGCTCGCGTCCTTGTAGCTCACCATCTTGGCATCGCTGCCATCGCGCTGACGGCGCGCGATGAGCCTGTTGAGCGCGTTCACATAGGCCTTTGCGCTCGCCACCACGGTATCGGTGTCGGCGGATTGGCCAGTGGCCACGCGGCCCTCGCCATCGATCATCCGAACGCTCACGGTTGCTTGCGCGTCGGTGCCCTGTGTCACTGCGTGCACCTGATACAGATCGAGGCGCGCGCCGTGGGGGAAGAGCTCCTTGACCGCGTTGAAGGTGGCATCGACCGGCCCGTCGCCTGTAGCCGTGGCGGCGCGATCCTCGCCTTCCATGGTCATGACCAGATCTGCCTGTTGCGGGCCCTCTGTTCCGCAGACGACGCGCAGCGATTTCACCTGCATGTATTCGTTCTGATCCTCGGCGATCTCGTCTTTCATCAGAGCGATCAGATCGTCGTCTTCCACCTCTTTCTTGCGGTCGGCGAGATCTTTGAAGCGAACGAAGAGATCGGCGAGCTGGTTGGCCTCGAGCGGATAGCCCAGCTTTTCCATCTTGTCGCGGAGCGCGGCGCGCCCCGAATGCTTGCCCAGCGGCAGCGAAGT
>JBCBME010000004.1:0-20910 GCA_039822945.1 Pseudomonadota bacterium | reverse complement strand
CCTGAATTGGTTCAAGAGGTGCTGGATGTCATGAAGGAACTCGCCCGGGATGGCACAACGATGGTCGTCGTGACCCACGAGATGGGCTTTGCCCGTCAGGTGGCCAACCGCGTGATCTTTATGGATGCGGGGCAGATCGTGGAGCAAAACGAGCCTGAGGAATTCTTCGGGAACCCCAAGTCCGATCGGACAAAGCTCTTCCTCAGCCAGATCCTCGGCCACTAAGCTACGCGCAAGAAGGGGCGCCGCAAGGCGCCGCTTTCACGACTCCATTAGGTCCCGCGGAACCGTAAACGCTCGGGCTTCCGCTGCGCCCTTTTTCAGATCAGACCAATCGCCATTATATGTCGCCACCAGCGTCGAGGCAGTGGGGAAGTCTTGAAACCTGGGATGGGCAGGCGGGGTGGCCACCACCATGTCGGCAAACGCGGCGATGCCGGGATTGTGGCCAATCATCAGAACGCACGCACCCTTCGCGTGTCGCATCGTATCGAGATACGTACCCTTACTCGCGCCGTAGAGTGCCCGCATATACGTGACCTCAGCATCGAGGCCCATGTTTTGCCACGTCTGGCTCGTGCGTTGAGCACTTGAGCAGAGTACCTCATCGGGCTCGAACTGCCCGAAAGTCAGCCACTCGCCGATTGCCTTTGCCGACGCTATCCCGCGGCGGTTTAGCGGTCGATCGAAGTCCGCAGCACCGGGGTCGGCCCAGCTTGACTTCGCGTGGCGCATGATAATGAGCGTTTTCATGCGAGAAAGGCATCCATGTGAAAGCGTGCGTGGGCAGCCGCTTGGGCGGTCGATACGGGACAAGCGCGACGGACGAGGCAGCCCGCGCTTCTGCAGGGGCCTTCAGGATGCTCGGCCAGATAGGACTTGCACGCAGGAACATCATAACCGGCTGAAGTGAGAGCCCCAGCCGGGCAAGCAGAGAGGCACGGCGCGTGACATCCGTCGCACGGACGCCCCACCTCGGGATAAGCAATCGCCGCATCATGCCTGAGCCCGACCGCCCCGCGGTATGAAAGGTTCAGACCCATGTCCGCGCTGGTGAGCAGATGAACGGGCGAAGGCCAGGCCCGGCCGCTCCTCTGAGCCCAGCCAAAAAAGGGCGCAGGCGGTGCGGTGGCTGTCGCAAACGGGAAGAGCGCCACGCCTTCCACGAGATCTGCAAGCCCTGAAATCGTGCGGAGACTCCAGCGATCCATGGGATCTGTTGCACCATCTTGGAACTCCGCGCTTCTTGTGAAAACGGACCAAAAGTCGTCGGCAGGGCTGAGCAGGACTAAGGATTTCAGACCTGACGAGAGTTGATCTTCGGGGCGCACAGCAACCGTTCCGGTGACTTGCAGACCAAGACCAAGCAACGCGTCTGAAATGATTGACTTAAAACCGGACACAGTTGTGCCCTCCACTCACAAATGTTTCAGGATCAGCCTAGGGCCAAGCCTGTACTTTGTGCAAGCGCAGCGTCAGCCCTCTCGGATCAATGTCCCCGCCCCATGATCCGTGAAGAGCTCGAGCAGGCAGGCCTGGGGTGCACGGCCGTCGAGAATGACTGCGGCCCGCACGCCGCCCTCCAAGGCCGCAATGCAGGTCTCTGTTTTGGGGATCATACCGCCAGCAATCGTCCCATCTGCGATCATGGCGCGGATCTGCGAAGTCTTGAGATCAGTCAAAACATCCCCAACGCCGTCCTTGACGCCCGCGACGTCTGTCAAAAGCAGAAGGCGGTCAGCCTTAAGTGCCGCGGCAACAGCACCTGCAGCGGTGTCGCCATTGATGTTCATCGTCTCCCCGTTTCGTCCGGCACCGAGAGGCGCGATGACCGGGATCATGTCTGCCTGGAAAAGCGTTGTGAGCACATTCGTGTCGATTTCAGCGGGTTCTCCCACGAGGCCGAGCTCCGGGGATGAGGGATCGCACGTGATCAGGCTCGCATCTTTGCCAGAGAGGCCAACAGCGCGCCCGCCCTGGGCGTGGATGGCCTGCACGATGCGCTTGTTGACGCGCCCGGAGAGCACCATTTCCACGACGTCGACCGTTTTTTCGTCGGTTACTCGTTTGCCACCGACAAAGCTGCTTTCGACGCCAAGCTTGTCCAGCATCTCGTTGATCATCGGACCGCCGCCGTGGATGATGACGGGATTGACGCCGACCTGCTGCATGAGCACCACGTCACGGGCAAAGCTCTCCATGGCCTCATCGGATCCCATCGCATGGCCGCCGAGCTTGATCACGACGATGGCGTCGTCATAGCGCTGAAGGTACGGCAACGCCTGGCTAAGGGTGCGGGCTGTGGCGATCCAGTCTCGGTTCATATCATCACGCGTCTTCATGGCCGTCTTTCCGATGTGCCGGGGCCTCCTAGCCCGCTACCGCGCCCTTGCCAAGCGTGCTACGCTTTTCCCGACAAGGGGAGTCATGGATGGAAGAGCGCCGGAAAACCCTTCTCCTGACGGGCGCAAGCCGCGGGATCGGTCATGCGACGGTCAAGAAGTTCTCCGCCGAGGGCTGGCGCGTTCTCACGTGCTCGCGCATGGCCTTTGATGAGCGATGCCCCTGGCCGGGCGGGGCTGACAACCATATCCAAGTCGATCTCGCAGATCCCAACATGACGATCAGCGCCATCGAAGAAGTGCGCGCAAAGGTCGGCGGAAAGCTCGACGCTCTCGTCAATAACGCCGGTGTGTCCCCAAAGGCTGAGGACGGAGGCAGGCTCAACACACTCAACACGGATCTTCGGACCTGGGGCCACGTTTTCCACGTGAACTTCTTCGCATCCGTCATTCTGGCGCGTGGCCTCCAGGACGAGCTGGCAGCCGTGGGCGGATCGGTCGTGAATGTCACCTCGATCGCTGGGGCGCGCGTGCATCCCTTCGCAGGCGCGGCCTACGCGACCTCCAAGGCCGCACTCGCGGCTTTGACGCGGGAAATGGCCCACGACTTTGGCCCGCTTGGAGTGAGGGTCAACGCCATAGCACCCGGAGAGGTCGAAACATCGATCCTCTCACCGGGCACGGACAAGATCGTTGAAGGGCTGCCGATGCGCCGTCTGGGCCAGCCCAAAGAGGTTGCCGATGTCATCTGGTTTTTGTGCAGCGATCAGTCGAGCTACGTCACCGGCACCGAAATTGAGGTCAATGCTGGCCAGCACGTCTAGCGCCTAACCCCTTGGCGCGATGATGGCGTCGGCGCTCGACGGCGGCACCTTAGGTAAGAGCGCCAACAATGGCGCGAAGTTCGGCGATGCCGGTTCCCTTGTCCGCGGACGTCAAAAGAAGCTCGGGAAATGCTGCCGGATGTTTTGCCAGGCGAGACCTGACCTGAACGAGAACTTTCTCGGTTTCTGACGCTTTGTTTTTGTCTGCTTTGGTCAGCACAACTTGGAAAGTAACAGCTGCACTGTTGAGGAGCGCCATAATCTCCTCATCCACGGGTTTGATGCCGTGTCTGGCATCAATCAGGACAAAGGCGCGGCGAAGGTTCACGCGCCCAGAAAGATAGGCCTTCAAGAGCCTCTGCCACTTTTCCACGACAGCGAGCGGTGCATTGGCAAACCCGTAGCCCGGGAGATCCACGAGGTAGATGTCGGAGAGCGAAAAGAAGTTGATCTCTTGCGTACGTCCCGGCGTGTTCGATGCGCGCGCCAGACCTTTTTGACGCGTCAGCGCGTTAATCAGGCTTGATTTCCCGACATTCGAACGGCCTGCAAAGCAAACCTCGATACGGTCACCCGCTGGCAACCCGTCCATATCGACGACGCCTTTTACAAACTCGGTTGGCCGGGCGAAAAGCTTCCGACCCGTTTCGAGCGCGTCGGGGTCATTAATGTGCGCGAGCGGGAAACCGAGCGTCACCCGAGGACCTCGACCGTGTCCCCAACGTTCACGCGACCCGGGGTGATGACACGGGCAAAGACACCGAAATCGATGTGCCCCCAGCCCTCACGAAGGATCTCAAGGACGTCGGTGTCGCGCCTCCCGGTCTCTGGGTTAGCCATCGTTGCGGTGCACCGGTCAATTCTGTCCTCAACGGCGAATTCCGCTTCCCCGATGCGGATACGTTTATCGACCCACTCAAACTCCTCCCAGGGGCCAAGGCCCTCGACCCACAGGTTGCCACGAAAACGCATCGGCGAAAGTTGTCGACCAGCCTTCTGGCTTAGCGTCCTGAGGGAGGAGAGCCCGAGGATGCTGAGATAGGGTGCGGGATTGTCTGTGAGACCTTGGCCCTTGGCCGCGGATGCCGCGCGAATTACGCGCGCGGATGCGCGCCCTGTTTCGGGCATGATCGGCTTTGCCCACTTCACGATGCGGGCGCCGTCGTGGTCGGGGTTGGCGGTGAGGCTCGGTAGGTCTGGATGGCTCAGTTCCAGAGTACCACCTGCCTCATCGAACGCGCACCTCACAGCCATCAGCGACGGGGAAGAGGCCCCGCGGGAAAAGTTTCCGCAGCGCTCCCATTCGGAGCCGTCTGCATCCGAACGCTCATGCGCCACGGCCCATACCCGGTCCCACGGCATCGTGGCATTGGCGGCGAGTTCGACAGAGGACAGCTCCTCAAAGCCGTGCGCTTTGATTGGGTGCCGGAAAATGTGCGCGAGTGCGCCCATCTACTTCGCGTCGCCTTTCGAAATCTTCTTGAAGCCCGCTCGGATATTACCAAAGACATCCGGTTTCACGCCTTGGCTCCGCATGATGATGTACTGCTGCGCAAAGGTGATGACGTTGTTGGCGATCCAGTAAACGATGAGGCCAGACGCGAATGTCCCGAGCATGAACATGAAGACCCATGGCATCCAGGCAAAGATCATCGCCTGGGTCGGGTCTGTCGGTGCGGGGTTCAGCTTTTGCTGAAGCCACATCGAGATGCCCAGGAAGAGGGGCAACACCCCGAGAAAGAGCAGGGCCAGGATCGTGCCCGGCTCCGGGCCTGCGAAGGGCAAGAGGCCAAAGAGGTTCATGATCGATGTGGGATCGGGTGCTGAAAGGTCTTGAAAGACGCCGAACCACTCCGCGTGGCGGAGCTCGAGCGTCACAAAGATCACCTTGTAGAGCGAAAAGAAGATCGGGATCTGCAGGAGGATCGGCAAACAGCCCGCCGCAGGGTTCACCTTGTTCTTCTTATAGAGCTCCATCATGCCCTTTTGCATCTTCTCGCGATCGTCTCCGGCCTGCTCCTTGAGCTTTTCCATCTCCGGCTGGAGCTCCTTCATCTTGGCCATCGAGGCGTAGGAGCGATAGGCGAGCGGGAACAGCACGGCCTTGATGAGCACGGTGAGCGCGATGATGGCCCAACCCATGTTTCCGATCACGGCATTGAGCCAGTGAAGCACGGCAAAGATCGGCTTGGTGAGGAAAAAGAACCAACCCCAATCGATCGAGTCGAGGAAGCGATCAATACCGGCCTCGCGCTCGTAACTCCGAATGGCTTCCCACTCCTTGGCACCCGCAAAGAACTGCGCGCTTGCGGTCTCCGTCGCACCCGCTGCGAGGTCTCGCGTAGCGTATAGCGTGAGGGCCTGCATGATGCCTGTGTTGGTGCTATGCTGGGCGGTGGAGGTGAACGCCGTGCCCGGTGCAGGCACAAGCGTTGTCATCCAGTAATGGTCTGTGAACCCGATCCATCCGTTCTCAGCGACGCGCATCGTGCGAGAGGAGGCTCGGTTCTCATCGCCGGCTTCGAGGTCAGCGATATCGTCATAGTTCACCTCGCCGAGTTCGCCATCGGTCATACGGATGAGGCCTTCGTGAAGGATGAAGAACCCCTTCAGGTCGTCAGGTATGCCGTGGCGCCGGATAAGACCGTAGGGTGCAAGCCGCACATCGGCGTCGCTCGTATTCGTCACCGACTGAGCAATGGTGAACATGTAGTCAGCGTCGACTGAAATTGTCTTCTCGAATGTGAGCCCGGCAGGGCTTTGCCATGTCAGCGTGACAGGTGTGTCTTGCGTAAGCGTGACGCCTTCCGGCGCGCTCCACATTGTTTCTGGTCCAGGTACGTCTGCCGCATCGAGGCCGCTGCCTTGGGCCCAACCATGGGCGGCGTAGTACGGGTTTGCGGCCCCCTCAGGCGAGAGGAGTGTGACGATCGGCGCTCCCTCATCCAAGGTTTCCCGGTAATCCTTTAGGCGGAGATCGTCGATGCGCCCGCCCAAGAGAGACAAGGACCCCTCGAGGCGATCCGTCTCAATCTCCACACGCGGGGCATCCGCGATGGTGGTGGGGGCTGAGGCGGGCGGGGCAAGACCAGCGCCCTGTGTCGTCTGCGTATCTTGTGCGGTCGGGAGCGTCGTCGCCGTGCTGGTGGCAGGTGCGCTCTGCTGCGTGTTTGTGGCGCCTTGCTCAGGTGCTTCGGGTGCAAAAAACAGCATCCAAAGCAGGAGGACGAGAAAGCTCAATCCCGTGGCAAGAAGAAGGTTCTTGTTCTGCTCGTCCATGGCTGTCGGGTCACCCTTGTCTGTCGCTGCGCAAGTCTGGCGGGGCCGGCAGCACAGAAACGCTGCTCCACTCGCCGGGCGTCGCGTTTTTCAACATCTCGGGGGCGTTGAGGTCAAGCAGAAAGCCCCACAATTGCGGGGCTATCTGACGCTTGCTGAAGGGCGTGCACGGCCAGGTGAGACGCCTCCCGACGAACCGGCGATCGAAAGTGCAGAGCTATCGCGCCGCGCTGCGGGCGGCCTTGTTGGCGCCTGCGAGCTTTTGTTCGTGTCGGTCCATCCAGGTCGTGGTGTCAGCAAAGGGCATGGGACGGGCGATACCATACCCTTGGACATGGCCGCAGCCGAGTTGTGACAGGACAGCATGTTCTCCGTGGCTCTCTACACCTTCGGCGAGGGTCTCAAGGCCAAGGCGTTCCGCCATCATCAGAATAGCCGCAATCATGCGCTGCTGTTCGGGGTCCTCATCGACCTTCATGACGAAAGAGCGGTCGATCTTGATCCGGCTGACCGAGAAACGGCGGATGGAAGAGATCGACGCATGACCGGTGCCGAAATCATCGAGATCGATCTTGCAGCCAAGCTCCGCCAGTCCAGCAATGTTGCGGGTGACGATGTCATCGTCAGAATTTGCCACGACGCTTTCAAGGACTTCCACGGACAACCGGCCCGCCTCAATCCCAAAGCGATCGAGCTCCCATTCAACCTTATCCACGAGCTTGGGATTGCGGAGTTCGTCGGGCGAGAAGTTCACGCCAACGCACGGGACCTTCATCTCTGCGTCGTCCCAAGCCTTTAGCGCTGTGAGGGCGTGATAGAGCATGGCCTCGCCCAGTCTTTCCATCATTCCGGCCTGCTCGATTGCTGGCAGGAACTCTGCGGGCGAAACAAGGCCGCGTTCGGCATGCTTCCACCGTGCCAGAGCTTCGAAGCCCGTGACGCGGCCCGTTTCTGTTGAGATTTGTGGCTGAAACCATGGATGAATGTCGCCTGAGTCGAGTGCAGATGCGACCTCCTCGATCAGGGAATGGCGTGCCTCGATACGGGCGCTCATCTCGGTCGTGAAAGCGCGGATTGCAGAGGGGCCGTTCCGACGCGCCTCAACCATGGCCACAAGGGCCGCATCGAGCATGCTCTCACCTGTGTTGGCTGGCACCCGCGTCGAAAGACAGAACCCAATGGACGAAGAGATATAGACCGTCGAAGCATCGACAGAGATGGGCACCTCAATCGCCTCTTGGAGCCGGCCCGCGAGCTGGATTGCCACCTCCAGATCGCACTGACGCATCGGACACATCGCAACGGCGAACGTGGCGGGATCCACGCGGGCAATCACGTCATAATCCCGCAAGCTATCGGCGATACGCTCAGCGGTCTTTGCGAGGATCTCATCGCCTGCTTTGCGGCCATACCGCTCTTCAATGGTTTTGAAATCGTCGAGCTCTACCGCAAGACACACAGATGTCCGCGCCTTTGACGCACCCGCGTTAAGTGCGCCGTTCAGCGCATCGACGAGCTGTTCGCGCATGGTGACGTCGCCAAGGACGCGTGTTCCGTCCACAGGCGCGCGTTTGTTGATATCCACGATACCCAGCAGCGCGGTCACGAAAGGAACCGCGAGCGCCGTGCAGATCAGCGCCAGCTCACCGCCGACCCAATAGCTTGCCAGCGAGACTGCGGGCAAAAACGCAAGCGCTTGGGGACCTGTCAGGAGTTTGTGCAGGGATGCTGCGGAGCGACGAAGGGCATAAAGCCCGCCTTTGGCGCGCGCGATCATGAGGCATACTCTCCTTCTGTGCGCTGCAAGCTGGCAAACGACTCGCCTTCACAGCCCTCGCTGCACAATCGCGACTGCGAGTTAACAAAAGGTGGTGACGCGAGAACTACGACTTTGGATCGCTTTTTCCGTGCGGGGAGGCGGCTTCTAGCCCAGCAAAATCAAAGAGATCTGGATCGAGCAAATGGGAGGGGCGCGCATTCATCAGCGCGCGAAACATCTTTTGGCGGCGGCCCGGATGGTTGGCCTCCCATCCGTCGATAAGGGCCTTCACCTGCTGACGCTGCAGCCCGTCCTGACTGCCGCAGAGATCGCAAGGGATGATGGGATAGTTCATCGCCTTCGCGAAGGCGTCGCAATCGGCCTCTGCCACATGGGCGAGCGGGCGATAGACAAAGATATCGCCTTCTTCATTCAGAAGCTTTGGAGGCATCGTCGCGAGGCGCGACCCGTGGAACAGGTTCATGAAAAACGTCTCGAGTATGTCATCGCGATGATGACCCAGGACCACAGCCGAACAACCTTCTTCCCGGGCAATTCTATAGAGATTTCCACGGCGGAGCCGCGAGCAGAGCGCGCAATAGGTCCGGCCCGCGGGAACCTTGTCCATCACGATCGAAAAGGTGTCCTGAAATTCGATCCGATGCGGCACGCCCATTCGCTCGAGAAACTCGGGCAGGACCGTGGCTGGAAATCCTGGCTGCCCCTGATCGAGATTGCAGGCCAGTAGATCAACGGGAAGAAGCCCCCGCCATTGAAGCTCGGTGAGCGCGGCGAGGAGCGTGTAGCTGTCCTTGCCGCCAGAAAGGCACACGAGCCAGCGCGGCTTCGTCGCCGAGGCCCGGTCAACCATGGCGTATTGATCGATGGCCTCGCGGGTCTCACGCACGATGCGCTTGCGGAGTTTCTTGAACTCCGTCGTCTTGGGCGCGCCGTAAAAGAGCGGATGGATGTCTTCGGCATCATCGAGCATGGGCCGGGTATGCCAGAGCCGCCCAAGCGAGCCAAGCGTGTGACGATCCAATGATGCGGATGCTGCGTATAGGAACCATGCGTACCATCCTTCTTGCCGCCATCACCTTCCTTGCCGCCTGCACGTTCAAGCCGAGCCTTGAGGATCCCAAGCTCTCGGATCGCCAGCTCAATCTCGAAGAGTTCTTTGATGGGCGCCTGGTTGCGTACGGTCAGTTTCAGGACATCCTTGGGACGGTACGTCGTCGTTTCGAGGTTGTGATTGATGGCACCTGGGACGGGGAAACGCTCCGCCTCGTGGAGGACTTTGTCTACGAAGACGGCGCGACCGAGCAACGGATCTGGACGCTGCGCAAGACAGGTCCTGATACTTGGGAGGGCACGGCGCCGGGCGTGACTGGGATCGCCGTGGGGGAGGAGCGCGGGGACACCTTTAACTGGCGCTACACGATTGACCTACCCATCGTCAGCGCAGGCGGCGAAACCGAGACACTTAGGGTAAGCTTCGACGACTGGATGTGGCTTTTGTCCGACGACCGGCTTCTCAATATCGCCTACATGAAGCGCTTCGGCCTCGATATCGGTGCCGTCACCATCACATTCGAAAAACAGTAGGGCGCCTACTTCGGTGGGACGTTGTCGATCCCGGAGCCGCCCCAAGGATGACAGCGCGCGATGCGGCGGATCGCAAGCCAGCTGCCCTTGAAGGCTCCGTGCACCTCAAGAGCCTCGAGCGCGTAGCTCGAACATGTCGGGTGAAAGCGGCACTCCAGTCCGATCCACGGCGAAAGAACAAGCCGGTAGAACTTGATCGGAAGAGCTATGAGATGTGCGAGCGGAGACATGCCGGATCGTACCATGGAACCGAAGCAAGCTAAAGCATGTGGGGCAGTGCTATGACGTCCCGTGCAGCCGAAGGAGCGCCGCCCGGAGATCTTCCAGAAGCAGTGGCCAGGGGCGCGCGGCTGTCTTGCCGTGGAGGCCGATGAGCACGTAGTCCCAGCCCGGCTTGCCCGCCTGGGGCAAAACCTCGCGGGCCGCTTCGCGGAGACGCCGTTTGGCGCGGTTGCGGGCTACGGCGTTGCCCACCTTCTTGGAGCAGGTGAAGCCCACGCGCAGCGCGCTGTCGCCCTCTCCTGCGGCTCTGCGCCGCCCCTGAATCACAAAGCCCGGTGCGCGCGCATGGCTGGCTTTCGCCGCACGCAGAAAGTCGCGCCGTTCCGTGAGGATCTCGTAGCTAGACATGACAAAGGCCCCGCTGCTGCAGGGCCTCCCTCGCATCCCAATTCAAGGGTTTTACGCGCTCAGCGACTTGCGACCGCGTGCACGGCGCGCATTCAGGACCTTACGGCCAGCCTTTGTGGCCATGCGTGCGCGAAAACCGTGGCGCCGCTTGCGCACGAGGTTAGAGGGTTGAAACGTCCGCTTCATCTCATCGTCTCCATATGGTGGTCCCGCCACGGGGGGCTGACCGTACCAGAAATCTGAAACCCGGCGTTTAGACGGGGGCAGGCCGCGAGTCAAACGCTTGTCGTGCGGTCTTTTGCAACAAAATGCCTGCATGCTGCAGCATACGGCGTGATTTCTGTAACATTCCAAGGGAGCGGGTCAACGGCGCGTGAGAGGGGTATGTTTTGGACGTCGATGGGCGCACTTCAGTGTCAACCGCACACTGACACGCCAGCCAAATGTGGCCGGCCACACCCTGAAAGCAGAGACGATGTCCGACATGACCCAGCCCCAAGCTCCCGCAAACGACGCACCCAAGAAATCGGCCATCAAGCGCTTTGGTCCGCTAGCGCTACTCGTAACGGGAGCCGTTCTGGGAGCGGTCTTTCTGGGCGACTATCTGAACTTCCAGACATTGGCCGACAATCGGGAAGCTCTTCTGGCCTTCCGCGATGCCAACTACGTGCTGCTGACCGCCATCTTTATTGTCGCTTACGCAGTGATCATCGCCTTTGCGCTTCCTGGTGCCGCGATCGCCTCGATCACCGGCGGTTTCCTCTTCGCTCTGTTCCCGGGAACACTCTTCAACATGATCGCCGCCACGCTTGGCGCGACTGCGACATTCCTCGCCGCCCGCTATGGATTTGGAGATGCAGCCGCACAGAAGCTTGACGCAAGCGAAGGTGTGATGGGCCGCATCAAGAAGGGTATCGATCAGAACCAGTGGGAAACGCTCTTCCTCATTCGCCTCCTGCCGATCCTGCCCTTCGCGGTGTCGAATGTGGCGCTCTCCGTCGTCGGCCTGCCGCTCTGGAAATACGTGGTGGGCACCTTCGTGGGCATCCTTCCTGGCGCTATCGTCTACACTTGGATCGGAGCAGGCCTTTCGGAAGTCTTTGCCCGCGGTGAGACGCCGGACCTCGGCATCATCTTTGAACCCCACATCATGGGTCCCATCCTCGGCCTGGCCGCGCTTGCTGTCCTGCCGATCCTGATCAAGACCCTCCGTGGCGGCAAGCAAGGCCTCTGACCCCGTTTTCTCTCCTCCCCAAACGGGCTGCGGCGCCGACCCCCGCCGCAGCTCCGCTCAAAGAAAGACAGACCCATGAATATGGAAACCCCGATCAAGACTGACACCGATGCGACCGCCGACGCTGGCCCGCTGAAGAAACTGAAAGCGGATCTCCTCATCATCGGCGCAGGCTCTGGCGGCCTTTCGGTCGCGGCCGGAGCGGCCCAGATGGGCGCAAGCGTCATCCTGCTTGAAGGGCACAAAATGGGTGGGGATTGTCTGAACTACGGCTGTGTTCCCTCCAAAGCGCTTCTGGCGGCTGGCAAACAGGCCCATGCCATGGAAAGCGGGAAGCCCTTTGGCGTGACGCCAGTGATGCCCGAGGTGTCTTACGCTGCCGCCAAGGATCATGTTCGAAGCGTCATCGATGAGATTGCTCCGATGGACAGCCAAGAGCGGTTTGAAGGCTTTGGCGTCCAGGTGATCCGCGAATACGGCCGCTTTCTCAACAAGGAGACGGTGCAGGCCGGGCCCTATGAGATCAAAGCGCGACGGATTATCGTGGCCACTGGCTCCGGCCCCTTTGTGCCGCAGATCCCGGGCCTTGCCGACGTCACGCATTACACCAACGAGAACATCTTTGATCTGCGCGACAAGCCCGAGCACCTCGTGGTGATCGGCGCAGGACCCATCGGGCTCGAAATGGCGCAGGCGCACCGCCGGCTTGGCTCCAAAGTGACGGTTATCGAAGCGGGCAAAGCGCTCGGCAAGGATGATCCCGAGATCGCAGCCATCGCGCTCGAAAAGATGCGCGCCGAAGGTGTCGAGATCATGGAAGGGGCCGCCGCCGAGGAAGTCTCGGAAGCTGGCGGTCAGGTGACGGTGAAGACCTCAAAAGGCGACGTGACCGGCTCCCACCTCCTCGTGGCCGTGGGGCGCAAGGTGAATGTAGACAAGCTCAACCTGGAAGCCGCGGGCGTCAAATATGACCGTTCCGGTGTGAAGGTGGACGCAACGCTGCGCTCTGTGACCAACAAGAAGATCTACGCCATCGGCGATGCTGCTGGCGGGCTGCAATTCACGCACTTGGCCGGGTATCACGCTGGCATCGTCGTCCGCTCTGCCGTACTCGGGCTGCCCGCGAAAGCCTCCTACAACCACATCCCTTGGGCGACCTACACCGATCCAGAGATCGCTCAGGTCGGCCTGACGGAAGAACAGGCGATCAAGAAGTACGGAAGGATGGCCGTCTTCGTTGCGCGCTATGAAACGCACGAGAATGATCGTCTCGTCGCAGAAGGCGGCGGCAAGGGCCTCGTGAAAGTCATGGTTGTTAAAGGCCGCCCAGTTGGCGCATCCATCGTTGGCAAGCATGCAGGCGAACTCATCGCGATGTGGGCCATGGCGATCGGCAACAATCTGAAAATGACGGCAATTTCCAACACCGTCCTGCCCTATCCAACTCTTTCAGAGATTAACAAACGCGCCGCGAGTGCCTATTTCTCGCCCAAGCTCTTTGAGAGCGCGACGGTTAAGAAAGTGGTCCGCTTCGTTCAGAAGTGGCTCCCCTAAAGGCGGAGGCATCCAAGGTGAACACCCTCTCAGGGCGCTTCCTGATCCTGACCATCATCTTTGTGATGCTGGCGGAGGTGTTCATCTTCGTCCCCTCCATTGCGCGGTTCAGGGAGGACTTCCTCCTCCAGCGTATCGAACGATCTCAGATCGCGTCGCTCGTCCTTTTGGCCGAAGACGCGATCGCCCCAAATCTCGAAACTGAGCTCTTGGAGAATGCGGGCGTCTACAACGTTGTCCTCAGGCGTGATGAGGCCCGTCAGCTCGTCCTGTCTTCTCCGATCATTCAGCCCATCCATGCGACGTACGACTTGCGCGATCCGACCGCGTGGGAGCTGATCCGGGATGCCTTCATTTGCTTGTTCGACACCGAGGAGCGGGTGATCCGTGTCATCGGCAATCCCACACAAGAGGCCGGGCTGCTCATCGAGATCACGATGGGCACACAGGAATTGCGCAACGCGATGATCAATTACGGCTTGACGATTCTTGCCCTGTCTGCGGCGATCTCGATCTTCACGGCCGTTCTTCTCTTCTTTGCGGTGCAGCGCCTCTTGGTGAAGCCGATCCAAGGTGTCGTTGGCGCGATGCGGCGCTATTCCCGCGCCCCCGAGGACGCGCGCAACATCATTTCGCCCGGGGCAGGGGTGATTGAACTGAGGCAGGCCGAGGACGCGCTCCTTCAGCTTCAGACAGACCTCACCTCATCGCTAAAGCAAAAGGACCGGCTCGCACAGCTTGGGGAGGCCGTGGCGAAGGTAAATCATGACCTCCGCAATATTCTCACCTCGGCGCAGCTCTTCACCGATCGCATCGAGACCTCGGAAGATCCGCTGGTCAAACGGCTTGCGCCGAAGCTCGTGAACTCGATCACCCGTGCGGTGAGCCTTTGCGAAGCCACACTGACGTTTGGGAAGGCAGACGAGGCGCCGCCCAAACTCGCGCGCGTTCTATTGGAACCACTTGTGGATGACCTCGTGGAGAGTGAGCGCCTCGCCGTACAAGGCGATGTGACCTTCGAGGCCGATATTCCGGTGGGCCTGACCGTACGGGTCGATCCTGAACAACTCTACCGCGTTCTGGGCAACCTTTCACGAAACGCGCGTCAGGCGCTTGAGACAGCGCGCCGGTCAGGCGTGATCCGCTTCATTGCCTTTGAGGACGAGGAAAACTGGTGGATCCGCGTCAGCGACAATGGGCCCGGCCTGCCGCCAAAGGCACAGGAGAAGCTCTTCACACCGTTCGCAGGCGGTGCGCGCAAAGGCGGCTCCGGCCTTGGCCTCGCCATTGCCGCGGAGCTCATACGGGGGCACGGCGGCAAGCTCGAGCTTGAGACCACGGGCCCCGACGGGACAACATTCGCAATCTGCCTGCCCAAGGCCGAACTCGCTGTGGAGGGTCTGACATCTGCCGCGGCGTCCAGCGCCAAGACGAACAATAATGGGGTTGCAAACTCCCAGAGCGAGGCCTATTCCGCTGCTCCACGGACCGATAGCTCAGCTGGATAGAGTACTTGACTACGAATCAAGGGGTCGGGGGTTCGAATCCTCCTCGGTCCGCCACCTTGATCTCCTGACAAAGAGTAGAGTCTGCGTTCGCGCTTCGAAATCGTGGTCGCGCTGGGCCATCGTTGATCCTATCGTGACCTGACGCACCTCACGCGTACAGCCAGGACAAACGCTATGCCCAAGCTCGCCAAAGAAGATCTCAGGTCGCGCAAATGGTTTGCCAACCGAGACGACCCGGAAATGACCGCGCTCTATCTCGAGCGCTATCTGAATTACGGCCTTACTCGTGCCGAGCTGCAAGAAGGCAAGCCGATCATCGCGATTGCGCAGACTGGCAGTGACCTGAGCCCCTGCAACCGTCACCACATTGAGCTCGCCAAACGCGTGCGTGACGGGATCATCGCTGCGGGTGGAACCTGCATCGAGGTTCCCGTCCATCCAATTCAGGAAACCGGCAAGCGCCCGACGGCCAATCTAGACCGAAATCTGGCCTACCTCTCCCTGGTTGAGAGCCTTTACGGCTATCCAATTGATGGCGTTGTGCTCACCATCGGCTGTGACAAGACGACCCCGGCGCTCCTCATGGCGGCGGCGACCGTGAATATTCCGGCGATCGCGCTCTCCGTTGGGCCGATGCTCAACGGCTGGTGGGAGGGGGAGCGCGCGGGCTCCGGCACTGTCATCTGGAAAGCGCGTGAGATGATGGCGCGCGGCGAGACTGACGCCGACGGTTTCATGGAAATCGTGGCCTCCTCCGCGCCCTCGGTGGGCTACTGCAATACGATGGGCACGGCCACGACGATGAACTCGCTCGCGGAGGCGTTGGGCATGCAGCTCCCCGGATCTGCCGCAATCCCAGCCACGTACCGCGAGCGCGGACAGATCAGCTATGAGACCGGCAAGCGCATCGTGGAGATGGTGTGGGACGATATGCGCCCCTCTGACATCATGACCCGTGCCGCCTTTGAGAATGCCATTGTCGTGAACTCGGCCATTGGTGGCTCCACGAATGCGCCGATTCACCTCAACGGGATCGCGGCGCATCTTGGGATCGAGCTGACCAATGATGATTGGCAGACGCTCGGCTACCACGTCCCGCTCCTCGTCAACTTGCAGCCCGCGGGCGAGTACCTTGGTGAGGATTATCAACGCGCAGGTGGCGTGCCCGCCGTTGTGGCCGCGCTTCTGGACGGAGGTCTTCTTCCCAACCCAGACGCCATGACAGTCAACGGCAGTACGATGAGCGAGAATTGCGCGGGCCGCCTTGCAACAGACCCCGATGTCATCAAGCCGTTGAGTGCGCCCATGTTGGCGGATGCGGGTTTTCTGAACCTCAAGGGCAACCTTTTTGACAGCGCCATGATGAAAACGAGCGTGATTTCTGATGAGTTTCGCGCGCGCTACCTCTCCAATCCGGACGATCCTGAAGCTTTTGAAGGCCGTGCAGTTGTCTTTGACGGCCCCGAAGACTTCCACCATCGGATCGATGATCCCGCCGAAGAGATCGATGAAACGTGTATCCTCTTCATGCGCGGCGCGGGCCCGAAAGGGTATCCTGGCGGGGCAGAGGTCGTGAACATGCGCGCGCCCTCCTACCTCCTGAAGCAGGGCATCTCCGCCTTGCCCTGCATCGGGGATGGGCGCCAGTCCGGGACCTCTGGCTCCCCCTCCATCCTCAACGCCGCCCCGGAGGCTGCGGCGGGGGGTGGGCTTGCACTGCTCCAAGACGGCGACCGGATCCGGGTGGATCTGAGGGAAGGCCGTGTCGATATGCTTGTATCGCTCGAGGACCTCGCAGATCGGGCAAGCGCTCTCGCCGCTGCGGGGGGGTATCAGGCGCCTGAGAGTCAAACCCCATGGCAGCAGTATTTTCGCGAGCTTGTCGGCCAGTTTGACAGCGGCATGACCCTCCGAGATGCGCCAAACTACCAGGACATCGCGCGCAAAAGCCTGCCCAGAGACAGCCATTGATGGCCGAGCTTCTGGTCCTTTGCGCAATCACAGAAGAGATGGGCAAGCGCTTGGAGGATGCTTTCGCGTTCGTGGAGCTTAGCCGGCTTGAGGATCGCGATGGTTGGTTGAGCGCGCATGGTGCCGAAGTCCGCTTTATCCTCACCGATGGGGCGCTTGGTGTGCCGGCAGAGGTTTTTGAGAAACTACCAAGCGCCCAGATCATCAGCAGCTATGGCGTGGGCTATGACGGTGTCGACGTTGCCGCGGCTACAGCGCGCGGCGTGCCGGTTTGCCATACGCCGGGCGTCTTAAATGCAGAGGTGGCGACGACCGCGCTGATGCTCTACCTCGCCTGCTGGCGCGATCTGGAGGCTGGAATGGCCCACGCCAAAGGCGGCGCGTGGGAGCGTGATGGCGCCCCGCCTTTGTCGCGCACGGCTGATGGGCGTACCATCGGGATCCTTGGGCTTGGCCGCATCGGCAAGGCGGTCGCGGCAAAGCTTGCGCCGTTTGAGCCGCGTATCCTGTACTACGGCCGCTCGAGGCAGGACGTGCCGTACACTTACTATGATGATCTCACTGCCATGGCACATGCCTGTGACACGCTCATCAACGTTGCGCCGGGGGGCGACGGCACGCGACATCTCATCAACCGGGATGTGATCGAAGCGATCGGGCCGGAGGGCTACCTCATAAATGTCGGGCGCGGATCGACCGTGGACGAGGCGGCGTTGATCGAAGCACTGGAAAGTGGCGCCCTCGGCGGCGCCGGTTTGGACGTCTTTGCCAATGAGCCGCACATCCCCGCGGCACTCCGCGCGTGCAAGCGTGCAATCCTTCTTCCACACGTGGGGAGCGCGACCGTTGAAACGCGCCGTGCCATGGGCAACCTCGCGATCGACAACCTCATCGCCTTCAAGGAAGGCCGCCCGCTTTTGAGCCCTGTTCCCGAAAGCCTCGCTCTTTTGAGCGTCTAGCCCGCGGTTGCTGCGACCTTTAATTGCGAATAGTTCTCAATTGCATTGACGTTGCGAATGCCTCGCACTAGCTTCTTTGTACAACGCTGTGGATGACCAAAGGGTTGCGCCAATGACGCTGACCAAACGACTTTTTCTCGCCGCTGGTGCAGCACTTGCTCTGTCCCTTCCGTCTGTCGTGAGCGCAGAAGGAAAACTCGACGTCGTAGCGACGACGGGCATGATTGCAGATGCTGCTAACGAGATCGGCGGTAATCTTGTCGACGTGCGCGTGCTTATGGGCGCAGGCGTTGATCCGCATGCCTATCGCCAGACCCGCACCGACATCGTGGCCATGGCCGGGGCAGATCTCGTTCTCTGGAATGGTCTCTTCCTCGAGGCACAGATGGAGGATTTCCTCCGCGAGCTTGCTGAAGAACGTGCCGTAATCGCTGTGGCTGAGACTGTCCCCGACAACCTCTTGATTGGGTCTGAGGAGTACGACGGTCGCTTTGACCCGCATCTCTGGATGAACCCAAATCTGTGGGCCCGCGTCGTGGTGAACGTGCGTGACGCGTTGATTGAGATCGCACCTGATGATGCAGAGACGTTCCGCGCCAATGCCGACGGGTACCTCGCCACGATCGGCGACCTCGCGCGCTACAAAACGGGTGTTTTGAGCTCTGTGCCCGCCGAAAGCCGCATCCTGCTGACATCCCATGATGCTTTCAACTATTTCGGCAATGCTTACGGTTTTGAAGTCGTGGGGATCCAGGGGATTTCCACGGAATCCGAGGCTGGCCTTCAGCGGATTTCCGAGCTCGTGGACCTTCTGATCGAGCGCGATATCCGCGCCGTCTTCGTTGAAACATCCGTGTCGGATCGCAACATCCGTGCGCTCGTCGAGGGTGCAGCGGCAGAAGATCATGAGGTGGTCATCGGTGGCGAGCTTTTCTCTGACGCCATGGGCGCTCCCGGGACCTACGAGGGCACCTATGTTGGGATGATCGACTCAAACGCGACGATCATCGCGCGGGCGCTCGGTGGGACCGCCCCTGAGAGCGGCATGCGCGGGATGTTGAACTGACAATGGATACCGCAATCGAAATGACCGGACCTAAGCTCGTGACGACGCCCGAGGCGGGCGGGGATGCGGCGCTCACGCTCCGTGGCGTGACGGTGTCTTATGGTGAAAAGCCCGCGGTCTTTTCGGTCGACGCGACTTTTCGGGCAGGGGCCCTTACGGCGATCATCGGTCCAAACGGCGCTGGTAAGTCGACGTTGCTCAAGGCCGCACTCGGCATCATCCCGCGCCTTTCGGGCGAGGTGGAGGTTTTTGGCGCACCGCTTGAGCGCGGGCGTGGCCGCGTCGCTTACGTCCCCCAACGCGCGAGCGTGGATTGGGACTTTCCCACCACCGTCATCGACGTTGTGCAGATGGGCCTTTATCGCGAAACCGGCCTGCTCGGTCGGTTGACAGGCAACCTGCGTAAAAGGGCGTTCGATTGTCTCCACCGCGTCGGCATGGTCGATTTCGCGCACCGCCAAATTGGCCAGCTGTCTGGTGGCCAGCAACAGCGTGTGTTCCTCGCGCGGGCGCTGGCTCAGGACGCGGATCTCTACCTTCTCGATGAACCTTTTGCAGGCGTCGATGCCGCCACGGAGCGGGCCATTATCGACGTGCTGAAACTCCTGCGGGCCGAGGGGAAGGCCGTGGTGGCCGTCCACCATGATCTGACCACCGTGCAAGAGTATTTCAACAACGTGTTCATGATCAACGTCCTGCGCGTGGCGGAGGGCCCGGTGGAGACCACCTTCACCGATGAAGCGCTGCAAGCGACCTACGGGGGACGGCTCGCGGCGACCCAAATCAGCGAGCTGCGCCTCGCCACCGCCTGACATGGCATTCCTCGACGCGCTCTTTCTTCAGGCCGGCTACAACGCCGCCTTGGTGACGATCGGTGCAAGTCTGTTGGGCTTTGCCGCCGGAGCCTCCGGGACATTTCTCTTCTTGCGTAAGCGCGCGCTCGTGTCAGATGCTGTTGCTCACGCCACGCTCCCGGGTATCGGCTTGGCATTCATTGTGATGGTGGGTCTCGGCGGGGATGGTCGCAGCTTGATTGGCCTGCTGCTTGGATCAGCTCTTACAGCCTGGGTCGGGCTCCTCGTGATCGAAGGGATCTCCCGTCGAACGCGCCTGCCAGAAGATGCGGCGATCGGCGCGGTGCTCGGCGTGTTCTTCGGTTTTGGCGTGGTTCTGCTGACGGTCACCCAGACGATGAGCACGGGCAGACAAGCCGGGCTCGAGAGTTTCCTGTTGGGATCAACGGCAGGCATGCTCCTGCAGGACGCCATCGTGATCGCTGTGGGGGGCGCGCTTGCCGTCCTTGTGACTTGGCTGCTGAGGCGTCCCATGACGCTCGTGTCCTTTGACCCGGAGTTTGCTGCAGCGGCGGGCTATGATGTGCGGCGCCTCGATCTCGTCATGATGGGTCTTGTGATGGCGGTCACCGTCATCGGTCTCAAGCTGGTGGGTCTCATCCTAGTCGTGGCCATGCTGATCATTCCCCCCGCAACGGCGCGCTTCTGGACGGAGACGTCCGACCGCGTGATCTGGATCTCGGGCGCAGTTGGAGGGGCGGCGGGCTATCTCGGGGCGGTGCTGTCGGCCTCGGCGCCCAACCTGCCCACCGGGCCGATCATCGTGCTCGTGGCGGCAGGGTTCTTTACGCTCTCACTGCTTTTAGCGCCGGCGCGAGGCCTGCTCGCCGCCGCCTTGCGCCACCGAAGGTTTCAGGCACGCGTGCACCGACGCCAGGGCCTTCTTGCCTTGGCGTCGGGCCAGCCAATCCGCGAGCCCTACACCATACGCCTGCTTGCCCGCGAGGGTTTGGCACGGCCTGATGGTGTCGCCACTGAAGCCGGGCGCGCGCAAGCGGCGAAAGTCTCGCGCGACGAACGGCGATGGGAGGTGGCGCGCCGCATTCATCAGGATGCCGGGCTCACCGGAAACTATGACGGTCTCACCCCAATCGAAGAGGTCTTCACCGCCGATGAGATTGCAGACTTTGACGCGCGCCTCGGGCCGCCGGTGGAGGTGACGTGATGGGAGCCGAGTTTGTTCAGTTCTCGCTGACGCCGATCCTCATCGGTGTTCTGGCCGCGATCGCTTGCGCGCTGCCAGGCAATTTTCTCATCTTGAGGCGCCAAGCCCTGATCGGTGATGCCATAAGTCACGTCGTGCTGCCTGGCAGTGTCGTGGCGTT
>JBCBME010000003.1:0-22722 GCA_039822945.1 Pseudomonadota bacterium | reverse complement strand
AAGCGGCTCTGTCGCGATTTCGATGCGTGATGAGGAGGTGACCGGCCCGCCGCCCGGGCTCACCACGCTCCACTCAAAGAGCGTGCGCCCGCCCAGATCATTGGCCGCGCGCAGCGGCTCGATCGTGTTGGCGAGGCATAGATTGGAAAAGCGCGGGTAGAGCGCCACGGATATCTGCATGGATCTGGCGGATACAGCATGACGCCCCGCCCGTCTCCCCCTTAGCTTGGCCGCGCGGGAGGACGATCATGATCTACGGCGTGAGCGAAGAACAACAGATGATTGCCGACACCGTGCGAGCTTTCGTCGAAAAGGAAATCTACCCCCACGAGGCGGAGGTGGAGCGGACAGGCTATGTGCCGCCCGATCTGGCCGAAGAGATCAAGGCGAAGACGCTCGCGCTTGGCTTTTATGCCTGCAACTTTCCCGAAAGCGTGGGCGCGGCGGCGCTCGGCCACGTGGATTTCGCCATCGTGGAGCGGGAGCTCGGGCGCGGCTCCATGGCGCTCACGCATTTCTTCGGGCGTCCGCAAAACATCCTGATGGCCTGCGAGGGCGACCAGATCGAGCGCTACCTGATGCCCGCCGTGCGCGGCGAAAAGATGGACGCACTGGCCATGACAGAGCCTGGCGCGGGCTCGGACGTGCGCTCCATGGCCTGCACCGCGCGGCGCGATGGCAGCGACTGGATCGTGAACGGCACGAAGCACTTCATCTCCGGCGCGGAACACGCGGATTTCTGCATCGTCTTCGTCGCCACCGGCGAGGACATGACCGACAAGGGCCCAAAGAAGCGCATCACCTGTTTTCTCGTCGATCGCGGGCATCCGGGCTTCACAATCCGCGATGGCTACAAGAGCGTGAGCCACCGGGGCTACAAGAACATGGTCCTCGAATTCGATGACTGCAGGCTTCCGGCGGAGGCCGTTCTGGGCGCCGTCGATGGCGGCTTTGCGGTGATGAATGAGTGGCTCTATGCCACCAGGATCACGGTTGCGGCGATGTCTGTGGGCCGTGCGCGCAGGGCCTTTGACTACGCGCTGGGATATGCCGCCGAACGCGAGCAGTTCGGGCAGAAGATCGGAAAGTTTCAGGGGGTGAGCTTTCAGCTCGCCGACATGATCACCGAGATCGACGCCGCTGACCTCCTGACGCTGGCCTCTGCGGATCGGCTCGATAAGGGGCTGCCCGCCAACCGGGAGATCGCCTCGGCCAAGCTCTACGCCTCCGAGATGTTGGCCCGCGTGACCGATGCCGCAATCCAGATCCATGGCGGCATGGGCCTGATGGACGACTACCCGCTGGAGCGCTTTTGGCGTGATGCACGGGTGGAGCGGATCTGGGACGGCACGTCGGAAATCCAACGCCACATCATCAGCCGGGATCTGCTCCGTGCGCTGGGGGCCTGACCGCGACCTTGGCGGCGCGGGCCTAGGGCGCCTGCCCTATTTCACGGCCGCCTTGTCGAGGCGCGCGGCCTTGTCGAGCTGGGGCCCGAGGGTGCACCAGCGATTGACCGTCGGATTGACGACCCAAAGCACATCGGCATTTTCGGCATGCACGGTGATGCGATCGGGCTCTGTGCTAACGATGTCGGCCCCGATAAGGGTAAGAAAGGTGGCAAGGGCTGCAGTGGTGAGGCACATGGGGGAGGCTCCTGTTTGGTCTCTGCTCAGCCGCCGCGCACCTCCCTGCACAGCGATCTTTGTCAGGCTAGGCCAGGCCGTTGCCCAAGCCAAAGCGCGAATTGCTGCGGCGCAGCATCTTCGGCCATGCGCAAGCATGGATGCCCAAGTATTAGGCAAAGCCCATGGTCGCGCGACGGTTTGAGCGCCTCCTCGCCCCGCGGCGCATCGCTGTTGTGGGCGGCGGCGCGTGGTGTGAGGCAATTGCCGGTGCCGCGGCACGTCTCGGCTTTTCGGGTGAGATTGTGCCTGTCCATCCGACCCGAGCCGAGATCGCGGGGCGCCCCACTGTCCCATCGGTGGAAGAGATCGCGGGCTCCGTCGACGCGGCCTTTGTCGGGGTGAACCGGGAGGCCAGCGTTGAGGTCATCGCGGCCCTTAGGGAGACGGGAGCCGGGGGCGCAGTCTGCTTTGCCTCGGGCTTTTCAGAGGCAAAGGCCGAGGTTGCGGGCGGCGCGTCGCTCGAGGCCCGCTTGCATGAGGCGGCGGGGGACATGCCTGTGCTCGGGCCCAACTGCTACGGGTATCTCAATGCGCTCGACGGGGCGGGGCTTTGGCCGGACCAGCATGGGCTAACACCCATCGACAAGGGCGTTGCGATCCTGACGCAGAGCTCGAACATCGCGATCAACCTGACGATGCAGTCGCGCGGCCTGCCCATCGCCGTGGTCATCACCTGCGGGAACCAGACGCTTGTGAGCCAGGCTGAGCTCGCCTCCGCTATGCTGGAGGATCCGCGCATCACGGCCATCGGTCTGCACATCGAAGGCTTCGGCGATCTGCGGGCTTGGGAGGCGCTGGCGGCGCGTGCGTCCGAGCGAGGCGTGGCGCTGATAGCGCTGAAATCTGGACGGTCTGCCGAGGCGCAATCAGCGGCCCTTTCGCACACGGCCTCGCTTGCGGGCGGCGATGCGGGGGCGGAGGCGTTTCTTCAGCGGCTCGGTATCGCGCGGGTGCAGAGCCTGCCTGGCTTTCTTGAGGCGCTCAAGATCGGGCATCTTCACGGGCGGCTACCGGGGCGATCCATTGCCTCGATCTCGTGTTCGGGCGGCGAGGCGGCGCTTGCGGCAGATGCGGCAGAGGGCAGCCCCGTGCATTTTCCTCCGCTGAACAAGCGGCAGCGGGACGGGTTGCGCGCCGCGCTTGGGCCCAAGGTTTCTCTCGCGAACCCGCTCGACTACCACACCTATATCTGGCGCGATGAGGCGGCGATGACGCGGGCCTGGGCTGCCGTGGCCGATCCCGGGATCGACCTGACACTCATCGTGCTCGACTATCCGCGCGCGGATCTTTGCGATGCCGCCGACTGGGAGATCGCGACGCGCGCCGCTATCGCTGCGCAAAAGGAGACGGGCACACGCTACGCCGTTTGCGCGACGCTGCCGGAGCTCTTGCCTGAAGCCACTTCGCGGGAGCTGCTCGCCGCGGGCCTTTTGCCGTTGCACGGGCTCGACACCGCGATTGAGGCGATTGCCGCGATGGGCGCCCCCATGCCTGCCGCAAGTGCGCCCGTGCTGCTGCCGGGCGGTGACAGATCTGCCGAGATGATGACCGAAGCGGACGCCAAGGCTGCCCTCGCCGCCCATGGCCTGACCGTCCCGGCGGGGGTGGAGACGACGCGGGCGGACGCACGTGAGGCAGCACGCCATCTCGACGCGCCATTCGCGGTGAAGGTGCTGGGCCTTGCGCATAAGACGGGGGCCGGTGGCGTGGCGCTCGGCGTGACGCCCGAGACGCTGGATGGAGCCATTGCCGGGTTGGCGGACGGGCCGCTCTTGATTGAGGAGATGGTGCGCGGGGCGGTGGCAGAGCTCCTCATCGGGGTGACGCGCGATCCGGCTCACGGATTTCTGCTGACGCTTGGTGCTGGTGGCACGATGGCAGAAATCCTCGATGACACCGTGCACATGCTGGTGCCCGCGTCGCGCGAGGAGATTGGATCGGCTCTAACACGCCTGAAAATGGCCCCACGGCTAAATGGTTATCGCGGCGCTGCGCCTGCGGATCTGCCGGCGATCCTTGATGCTGTCGAAGCCGTGCAAGCCTATGTCATGGACAACGCCGCCACCCTCGAAGAGGTTGAGATCAATCCCCTGACGTGCACGCCCGACGCGGCCATCGCCGCTGACGCCCTCATCCGAAAGGCCCCGACATGAGCCCCATCAAGACAGACCGACGCGGCGCGATCCTCGAGGTGACGCTCGACCGACCTAAGGCCAACGCCATCGATCTGGCTACCTCGCGCCTGATGGGAGAGACCTTTCAAGCGTTTCGCGATGATCCGGAGCTGCGCGTGGCCATCGTCACTGGCGCGGGGGAGAAGTTCTTTTGCCCCGGTTGGGATCTGAAGGCAGCCAGCGAGGGCGATGCCGTCGATGGGGATTACGGCGTGGGCGGCTTTGGCGGGCTCCAGGAACTGCGCGATCTGGGCAAGCCCGTGATCGCGGCGGTCAACGGGATCTGCTGCGGCGGCGGGCTCGAGCTTGCGCTGAGCGCCGACATCATCCTTGCCGCCGATCACGCCACCTTTGCCCTGCCGGAGATCCGCTCTGGCACGGTGGCCGATGCGGCCTCCGTCAAGCTCCCGAAGCGCATCCCCTACCACATCGCCATGGAGCTCCTCCTCACGGGCCGCTGGTTTGACGCCGAAGAGGCGCGGGGCTGGGGCATCGTCAATCACGTACACCCGGCAGACACGCTGATGCCGGAAGCCCGCAAGATGGCCGAGCTCATCGCCTCGGGCCCGCCCCTTGTCTACGCAGCCATCAAGGAGATCGTGCGCGACGCCGAGGACAGCAAATTCCAGGACGCGATGAACCGGATCACCGGGCGGCAGCTCAGGAGCGTGGACGTGCTTTATTCCTCCGAGGATCAGATGGAGGGCGCGCGCGCCTTTGCCGAAAAGCGCGATCCCGTCTGGAAGGGGCGCTGAAGCTCAGGCCACGCGAAACGTGAGGATGAGCCCGCCATCATCGGCGTGGTCGTGGGTGGCGCCCTCCGCATAGATGCGAACGGCAGAGAGCGAGAGATCGGTGATTGCCCCGGCCAGATCGCCCGAGAGAAACGCGCCGAACCCAGCCGCCTCGTAATGCGCCGCGTTGACGGCAATCGCGAAAAGCCCACCGGGCGCAGTGATGCGCACGAGCTCTGCGAGCGGGGCGGGCCCCAGATGGCCGAGAGTGAACGTGCCTGCGCTCACGACGCCCGCGTAGTGATTATCCTCGATGGGAAGGCGCGTGGTGACATCGGCCACGAACGTGCGGGCATAGACGCCCTTCGCGTCAGCCGCGGCGAGCATTTCGGCGGAGATATCCGTGCCCTCGACGGGGCCGATCCCGGCGGCGGCGAGGACTTCGCCCACGAGGCCGGTGCCCGCGCCTACATCAAGCACGGGGCCGCGCCCTCCGGCGGCGGCATAGGCTTCTCCCACCGCTTGATGGAGCTGGTATCCCAGCGCAGCGACAAATCCGCTGTCATAGGTCTGGGCCCAATCGGCGTAGAGCGCTTTGACATCGTCCGCGCCGCCCAGCGCGTAAGCTGCATCGAGCCCCGGTTTCTTTGGCATGTCCGGCCTCCCCCCGAGCGAGCCTAAACGCCCTTTGACAATCCACCAAGCGCGGCGCAGGACGAGGGGATGAAGACGCTTCTTTCTCTCGGTCACGGCTATTCGGCGCAGGCGCTCACGCGGCTCCTTTTGCCTAAGGGGTGGCGCATCATTGGCACGACCAGGACAGAGGAAAAGGCGGAGCGTCTGAGGGCGGAGGGTGTGGAACCCAGGCTCGTTCCGGGTGCGGATCTTGCGGCAGATATTGCCGAGGCCACGCATGTCCTTGCCTCCGCTGCGCCGGGCGAAGACGGCGATCCGTTTCTCACCAGTCAGGACTTTTCAGCCGCCCAGCCTGAGTGGGTGGGCTACCTGTCCACCACGGGCGTCTATGGCGATCACGGCGGGGGCTGGGTGGATGAGACAACGCCGCTCACCCCCACGACCCGGCGCGGCGCGCTGCGCGTCTCGGCAGAGGCGGCGTGGCAGGCAACGGGCCTCCCACTTCATATCTTTCGGCTGGCAGGCATCTACGGGCCCGGGCGCGGTCCGTTTGCCAAGGTGCGCGCGGGCACGGCGCGACGCATCATCAAGAAGAACCAAGTGTTCTCACGCATCCATGTCGACGACATCGCGCAGATCCTCGAAGCCTCCATCGCGCGGCCACGACCGGGCGCGATCTACAATGTGTGCGACGACGACCCGGCCCCGCCGCAGGACGTCATCGCCCATGCAGCCGAGCTTTTGGGATTGCCTGTGCCTGAGGCAGTGGATTTCGAAACCGCCGAGATGACCGCCATGGCGCGGAGCTTTTACGGGGAGAGCAAGCGGGTGCGAAACGACCTCCTCCACGAGGAGCTTGGTGTGACGCTCCTTTACCCGAGCTACCGTGATGGGCTGCCCGCGCTTTTGGCGGGCGAGCCCTAGGCCGGGCGATCCCCGAAGATGCGGGTAACGATCCAGCCCAGCGCAAAGAAACCCGCGAGCGCGCCCAGCGCGACGCCCGTATTGGTGATGTAGAAACTCAGTCGCGCCTCAAGCTCCAGATTGTTGAGGAAGGGATAGGGCAGGCCCGTCGTCACACTGCCCACGGGGCGATCATCGAGCGGCTCGAGCACGAGCTCAGCCCAGGCGAAATACGCGCCTGCAATCACCACGAGCACGAAGGCCGAGGCAAAGAACCGGCGGAACGGGCGGTTGATGACGATGGCATCGATCCACATCAAGAGCGGCCCGAGGAGGTGGAGGTAGTATTCCCGCCACCAGATACTGAGCTCCCCATCCGGGGTGACGGAGTTCGGATCCGCAAAGAAGAGGCGCCAGTAGAGAAAGACCACCATGAGATTGACCACCGCCACGGCGGCGATGAGCACGTCCCAGTGTCTTTGCGAGCGGCCCTCGGTAAAGGCCAAAAGCCGGCTCGCGCAGAAAAAGCTGAGGAGCAGCGCCCAGATCGTGAGAAAGCGGAACGGTCCGAAGGCCTGCGCATAAGAAGCCATGAAGATCTCATGCAGGCAGTAGAAGGCCGCTAGGAGAAAGACGACCCATCGGAACGCGAGCACGGGCTTGGAATAGGGGTTCATCGTTTGCTTCCCTCAGATCGTATGGCGGGCCAGCGCTTCATAGGCGGGCAGAACGCGGGCCAAAAGGGCGCTCTCCTCCCCTACAAGCTCTGGCAGCGGGCCCTCGGCAGATGCAAACCCGGTGGAGCGGTGGACGGCATCGTACCAATGCGGCGCCCAGACCCCATCAAATGGCTTTGGTCCCGCGGGCCAGGCCAGCATCGCCTCGTGCCACGGCAGACCGATTTCGGCGCAAAGCTTTTGCAGGGCGCGGCTTGGATCGGCGCGGATCTCCGCGGTGTCGATCACCGGGCCGGGGCAGGCCTCGAAGAGGGCGAGTTGTTCTTCAAAGCCGATGTCGCGGGCGGTGGGGCGCTCTCTCTTGCGGGTGTAGCTCGCGATGACGCGCGCGGGGTGGCGTAGGAGATGGATGTGGGTGAAGCCCCCCGCCCAGGCCATGGGAAAACCGGGGAGCATGTGAAAACTCATGAGCTTAAGGAAGGTAGCGTCGCCCATCGTGGCGATTTTCTGGGCCACCGCTTCGGCAGAGGTGGGCCATGTTGCCAGCACCTCCTCCCGCATGGGATGCGCGATCCCGGTCTCCGCCAGATAGGCCCCGTAAAAGGGCTCGTCCCAGACCGCCAGATCGCCCCGGCTGCCAAAGCTGTACATCATCGCCGTCGAGAGGTTGCGCGGCCCGGACCACATGGCGATCTTCATGTCTGGGCGTCCACCATGGCCTTGTAGAGCGTGCGGATGCGGGTGGTGACGGGGCCGAGATCGCCGGTGCCGATGACGCGACCGTCGATGGCACCCACAGGGGTCTGCGCGCCGAACGTGCCGGTGAGAAACGCCTCCTCCGCGCTGTAGGTGTCCACGAGGGAGAAGTTGCGCTCAAAGACCGGGATGCCATTGGCACGGCAGAGCGCGATCACCTTGCCCCGCGTGATCCCATTCATGCAGTAATCCCCGGTCGAGGTCCAAACCTCCCCGCCCCGCACGATGAAGAAGTTGCAGGCATTCGTCGTGTTCACGAAGCCATGGACATCGAGCATGAGCGCCTCGTCAGCGCCCGCCTTTTCGGCGGCGATGCAGGCGAGGATGCAGTTGAGTTTCGAGTGCGAATTGAGCTTGGGGTCCTGCGTCATGGGCAGGCCGCGCTGGTGCGGCACGGTTGCGAGCGTGATGGGGCGCGGGATCGAAGGCCGCGAATGCTCCATGATGATGACCATCGTTGGCCCGGATCGGCTGAGCGACGGATGCTGGAAGGGCCGCGATTTGACCCCGCGGGTCACCATGAGGCGGGCATGGGCGTCGGTCATCATGCCGTTGGCGGCGCGGGTCTCCTCCAGCGCGGCGATCACGCCAGTGCGGTCCATCCCGATGTCGAGGTCGATGGCCTTGGCCGCCTCAAAGAGCCTGTCGATATGCTCCTCGAGGAAGGCCCAGGTGCCGTTGTAGAGCCGGAGCCCCTCCCACACGCCGTCGCCCAGCATGAAGCCGCTGTCAAAGACACTGACAGCTGCCTCCGCGCGTGGCTTCAGCGCGCCATCCACGTAGATCAGCACGGTCTCGTTGCGGGCGTCCTCGGCGGCCTGATGGGTGGTGACATGATCGTCCATGGCGGCTCCTCACTTCGGCGCGTGTTGGCGGCTCGCGCCCGACTGTGCACCTTTTGCGTCCATGCGCTAGACCTCTGCGAGGGCGCGAAGGGCGGCGGCGATCCCGGCAGCGTCGAGACCGGCTTCGGCGTACATCTCATCCGGCGTGCCGTGGGCGAGAAAACTGTCGGGCAGCGTCAGCATTCGAAACCTGAGACCGGCGTCGAAAGCACCCCGCGCGGCCAAAAGCTCTGCCACGCCCGCGCCAAAGCCCCCTGCCGCGCCATCCTCAAGCGTCACGAGGGCGTCGTGGGATGCGGCGAGCGTCATGATGAGATCCTTGTCGAGGGGCTTGGCAAAGCGCGCATCCGCGAGTGTGACCTCGATGCCCTCAGTAGCCAAAGCCTCACAGGCATCGATGGCGGCACCGAGGCGCGCCCCGAAGGAGAGGAGCGCGATGCTTTGACCTTCCCGAACGATGCGGCCCTCCCCGATGGTGAGGGGCTCGGGCTCTGCCTCGGGGCTGGCACCCGTCATGGCCCCTCGTGGGTAGCGCAGTGCAATAGGGCCGTCATCATGGCGCGCAGCTGTGGCCACCATGCGCGCAAGCTCGGCCTCATCGGCTGCAGCCATCACCACCATGCCGGGCAGATTTCGCAGGAAACCGATATCGTAGGCGCCCGCATGGGAGGGGCCATCGGCCCCCACGAGGCCCGCGCGGTCGATGGCAAAGCGCACGGGAAGGCTCTGGAGCGCCACATCGTGGACCACCTGATCGTAGCCGCGCTGGAGAAACGTGGAATAGAGCGCGCAAAAGGGCCGCTGCCCGCCCGCGGCCAGACCTGCTGCAAAGGTGACGGCGTGTTGCTCGGCAATGCCCACGTCGTGCATCCGATCGGGAAAGCGCTGGGCGAATGCCTTGAGCCCCGTGCCCGAGGGCATCGCCGCGGTGATGGCACAAATCGCCGGATCGCGCGTGGCCTCCGAGATAAGAGCCTGCGCAAAGACATCGGTCGCGGTGATCCCACCGCTGGCGGCCTGAGCGCCAGTGGCCGTGTCGAATTTCGAGACGCCGTGAAACTTGTCCTCCGCCGCCTCAGCGGGCGCAAAGCCCCGCCCCTTTTGGGTGCGGACATGGAGGAGGTGAGGCCGGCTAAGGTCCCGATGCGCGCGCAGGGCCGCCAGCAGGTCCGGCATGGCATGACCGTCAATCGGGCCGGAATACTCAAAACCCAAGCTTTCGAAGAAGGGGGCAATGTCACCCGTTTGCAGTTGCTCGGCAAGCGCGCCCGTTGGCGTATCGATGCTGCGCCCGTTATCGTTGAGTACGACGAGGAGTGGACGCCCGGACGCGCCCGCATGGTTGAGCGCCTCAAAGGCCATCCCGGCGCTGAGCGAGCCATCCCCGATGATGGCCACAGCACGGTGCCCCGCCTCGGCAAACCCAAGGGCCGCGCTGATGGAGGTTCCGGCATGGGCGGCTCCGAAGGCGTCATAGGCGCTCTCATCGCGGCGTGTGAAACCCGAAAGGCCCCCGCTTTGGCGCAGCGTGCGGATACGGTCGCGCCGCCCGGTGAGAATCTTGTGCGGATAGGCCTGATGCGAGACATCCCAAATGAGCTGATCCTCGGGCGCATCAAAGACCGCATGAAGCGCCACGGTAAGCTCCACCACGCCGAGCCCTGCCCCGAGATGCCCGCCGGTCTGGCTCACGGCATCAATGAGCTCCGCGCGCAGCTCCCCCGCTAAGGTGGCAAGCTCGGCATCTGACAAAGGAGCGAGATCGGCGGGCGTCGTGACGCGATCAAGGAGCGGAGTGCGCGGGGGCATCGGATCTCAACTGCGCCGCGCAATGACAAAGCGCGCCGCATCCTTCAGAGAGGCCGCCTCGGCGCCGTAAGGATCAAGAGCGGTGCAAGCCTCTTCCACGAGCTTCGCGGCACGCGCCTTGGCGCCTGTGACGCCGAGGATCGTCACGAATGTTGCCTTTCCCGCGTCCTCGTCCTTACCGACCGCTTTTCCCACGACCTCCGCGTCGCCTTCAACATCGAGGAGATCATCTGCGATCTGGAAGGCGAGGCCGAGGCAATCCGCGTAGCGGCCCAGCGCGCTCGGATCATCCCCGGCGAGACGCGGGCCCGCCATGGCCGCCCACTCGATGAGCGCGCCGGTCTTGTTCTTCTGAAGCGCGGTGATCTCGGAAAGCGTCAGCGGAACATCTGCAGCCTCGGCGGCCATGTCCTGCGCTTGGCCAAGCACCATCCCCCGCGCTCCCGCCGCCTGCGCGAGCGATCCCACAAGACCGCCACAGTCGTTTTCGGCCAAGAGCTCGAACGCCAGTGTCAAAAGGCCGTCACCCACGAGGATCCCGGTCGCCTCGTCCCATTTCTTGTGCACGGTCGGGCGGCCCCGGCGCATGTCATCGTCGTCCATCGCGGGCAGATCGTCATGGACGAGGGAATAGGCATGGATCGCATCGATCGCAGCCGCCGCAAAGCGCGCACGGTCTGCGGGGATGCCGTGAAGCCGGGAGGATTCAATGGCCAGGTAGCCGCGCAGCCCTTTGCCGCCCTCAAGCGCGTACCGCATCCCTTCGATCACCGGCAGCGTGCCCCACTCCGCCAGCGTCTCGGCCAGTGTGGAATGGGAGAGCGCCGCAGCGGCGCGCAAGTCGTCTTGGAACACTAAAGACCCTCGACCGGCTTCAGCCCCGTTGGCTGCCCGTCACCGTCGAGCTGAATCGCGGCCACCTTTTCCTCAGCAGCCTTCAGCTTGGCCTCGCAATGGGCCTTGAGCGCGGCGCCCCGCTCGTAGAGGTTGATCGATTCCTCGAGCGCCACATCGCCGCGCTCCAGCTGACCCACGACCGTTTCGAGCTCGGCCATGGCGTCCTCGAAACTCATCTCGCTTACGTTATCAGCCATCGCCCCTTTCCTTCAATACTTTGACATGAGCCGCGGCGGATGCCGCCAGCGCCTCGAGGTCATAGCCACCTTCGAGGCACGATACCACCTTGCCGCCGCAATGGATGTCGGCGAGATCGCAGAGCTGCTGGGTGACCCAGGCAAAATCATCCTCCACGAGGAGCATCCCCGCGAGAGGATCGCGTGCATGGGCGTCAAAGCCCGCGGAGATCAGGATCAGCTCGGGCCGGTGGGCGGCAACAGCCGGCAGGACATGGGCCGTGACTGCGTCACGAAAGGCTTCGCTGCCCGCGCCATCTGCCAGCGGGATATTGAGCACGTTGTCATCTGCGCCGGTTTCGCTGGCATACCCGGTGCCCGGATAAAGCGGCATCTGGTGCGAGGAGACAAAGAGGATGCGCGGATCATCCTCCACCAGATCCTGCGTGCCATTCCCGTGGTGCACGTCAAAGTCAACGATCGCGACGCGCCCGAGACCATGATGATCAAGCGCGTGCTTGGCAGCGATTGCCACATTGCCGAAAAAGCAAAATCCCATGGCGATTTCGCGTTCTGCATGGTGGCCGGGCGGACGCGTGGCGACAAAGGCATTGGCCACATCCCCAGAGAGGACCATGTCCACCGCCTTTACCGCGCCGCCGGCCGCGCGCATTGCAGCGGCAAGCGTGCCCGCCGACATGTGCGTATCGGCATCAAGCGACACCCATCCCTCTTGCGGTGCGACGCGCTTGATTTCCGCCACATGGGACGCGGGATGGGCCCTCTTCAGATCATCGTCAGCGGCAAAGGGCGCGGATGTCTTTACGAGATCCATCTCCGCAAGCGCTCCGAGCACAGCATCGAGACGCGCCACCTGCTCCGGGTGCCCGGGCGGCGTCACGTGCCCAAAGCAATCTTCATGGGTGATCAAAGCCGTGGCCAAAGTCGCTCTCCCTCATGGGTGGCTGCATCTTGGGGGCCAGCCCCCAAACCCCCGGAGTATTTGCAGAAAGATGAAGAGGCGCGGTCGCCCTTTCTTCTGTCAAAAAATACTTCCGCCGGAGGCGATCCCGCTGGTGCCATGGGATCTTCAATCTGGCTGGAGCATGTAGCCCGCGCCACGCACCGTCTGAAGATAGCGCGGCTGCTTCGGGTCGGCCTCCACCTTGCGCCGCAAGCGCGTGATCTGCACATCCACGGCCCTCTCCTGACTTTGGCCCCCAGCGGACTGACTGGCACGCCCGAGTTCTTCGACGAGTTCGCCGCGGCTGATGGCTTCGCCCGGGCGCGCCGAAAAGATCCGCATCAGCTGCATCTCGGTAGACGTCAGACGGATGCGTGCATCCCCCTGCCACATCTCCGATTTCTCGACGTCATATCGCAGCGTGCCAAGATGGAGGACCTTGGGAAGCGACGCGCCCGTTTCTTCCTTGGGCAGACGCCGCAGGATCGCGTTGATCCGGAGAAGCAGCTCCTGCGGCTCAAAGGGCTTTGTCAGGTAGTCATCGGCCCCCGCAGCGAGCCCCGCGATCTTGTCGTCGCTTTCTGACTTTGCCGTCAGCAGCAGGATCGGCGTCTCCCGCTCCGCCCGCAGGGATTTGGTGAGGGCCACACCGTCCTCGCCGGGCATCATCACATCGAGCACGATCATGTCGAAATCGAGCCCGCTCAGCACGCGTCGTGCGTGGGCCGCATCCCGGGCTGCGCTCACCAGAAAGCCATGCCGCATGAGATATTTCTGCAAAAGCTTTCGGATGCGTTCGTCATCGTCGACGATCAGCAGATGCGGATCGAGATCCATCAGGTGCCTCCCAGTTCTGAGAGACGCTTGTAGTGCCGAAAGAGCTCCGCATCCATCATTTGCTCGAGCACCGCCTCAAACCCGGCCACAGCCTCTGGCCCGGCAGAGGCATATGCGGCCCGAACACGGGCAGATTGCACCTCGTTAAGGTCACGCTCCAGCGCGCGGCCTGCCTCCGTGAGATCAAGGTGCCGCTCTCGCTTGTCTCTCGCCCCCACGGTGCTTTCCACAAGGCCATCTTCGATAAGCGTGCGCAAAACGCGATTGAGAGATTGCTTCGTCACCCCGAGGATGGCGAGGAGGTTATTGACGGTCGTCCCCGGGCTGCGGTGGATGAAGTGTAGCGCGCGGTGATGGGCGCGCCCATAGCCCCTTTGATGGAGAATACGATCGGGGTCAGCCGTGAAGCCGCGATAGGCGAAGAACATCGCTTCGATGCCACGCCGGAGGTCGCTGTCTGGTTTCATCCCCGCATGAGGCTCCACGGGTTTGCCTTTCGCTTAATTCGAGTGCAGAATACGTCAGCCTTGTTGACATTCCAAGGCGCGATTGGTAGCTCCGACTCGCATTTTGAGCAAGAAAATGTCCGATGCGGGCCTAATCTTGAAATAAACGTAAAATGGAGGCTGCGATGGCAGGCGCGTACGACGATCGTGACGGCAAGATCTGGATGAACGGCCGGATGGTGGAATGGCGGGAGGCCAATGTCCACATCCTCACCCATGCAATGCACTACGCCTCGTCGGTGTTCGAGGGGGAGCGGGCCTATAACGGCAAGATCTTCGAGAGCCGCCGCCACTCCGAGCGGCTGCACTTCTCGGCAGGAGAGCTCGATTTCGCGATCCCCTACACCGTCGATGAGATCGAGGCGGCCAAGGCCGAGGTCCTCGCCATCAACGGCCTCTCTGATGCCTATGTCCGCGCGGTGGCCTGGCGGGGTGCTGGTGAAGACATGGGGGTCGGGTCTGCCCGCAACCCTGTCTACCTCGCCATCGCCGCCTGGGAATGGGGGAGCTACTACGGCGACGCCAAGATGAAGGGCGCCAAGCTCGACATCGCCAAGTGGAAACGCCCGAGCCCAGAGACCATCCCTGTCCACGCCAAGGCCGCGGGCCTCTACATGATCTGCACGACGTCAAAGCACGCCGCCGAAGCCAAGGGCTGCTCTGACGCGCTCTTCATGGATTACCGCGGCTACGTGGCCGAATGCACGGGCGCCAACATCTTCTTCGTCAAGGACGGCGAAGTGCACACGCCAGATCCGGATTGCTTCCTCAACGGCATCACGCGCCAGCGCGTTATCGGGATGCTGCGCGACAAGCAGATCAAGGTGCATGAGCGCTACATCATGCCGGGCGAGCTCGAGAGCTTTGAGCAATGCTGGGTCACCGGGACAGCCGCAGAGGTGACGCCGGTCGCCCAGATCGGGGACTACAACTTCGAGGTTGGCGCGCTCACACGCGATGTCGCCGAAAGCTACGAGGCGCTGGTGCGGGCCTAAGGCCGCTATTGTAGCCCCTTGGCGCGCAACTTACGGCGAGCGGTTTCATCTTTTCCGAGCTGGCGTTCGCGCCAGACGATGATGGCGCCCGCCGCGATCACGATGAGAGACCCAAGGAGCATTTGCGCCGTCGGGATCTCGGCAAACCAGAGCCATCCCAACAGGATCGACCAGACCATGGAGCTGTAGGTGAAGGGCGCCAGCGCGCCAGCTTCAGCAAAGCGGTAGCTCGAGGTCAAAAGGATTTGCCCCACGCCTCCAATGAGGCCTGCCCCAATGAGATAGGAAAGCTGCGCGGGGCTGGGCCAAACCCAACCAAATGGCAACGTGCAAAGGCCCAGGATGGCGGCGGTCAGCGAGAAGTAAAAGACGATCGCAGAGGTGCTCTCCCGGCCCGCCATGCCCTTCACAAAGACCTGCGCAAGGGCGGCTAGCACGGCCGACCCCAGCGTCAGCATCGCGCCGAGAAAGGCCGCATCCCCGATACCCCCACCCAAGCGCGGCCAGATGATGATCATCACCCCAGCGAGCCCCAGAAGCACGGCTCCCATGCGGAAAAAGCGAAACCGCTCCCCCAGCATGAGGGCCGCGAGAATGACGAGGATGATGGGCGTGGCAAAACGGATCGCCGTCACCTCCGGCAGCGGCAGGTAAAGAAGCCCCGCAAAGCCGAGACCCATGGCAGCAGTGCCAACAAGACCACGGAGCGCGTGGCTCTGCCAGCGCACGGTGCGTAGCCCGTCATGGAGATGGCCGATGCGCCAGAGCCAGACGAAAATGACGGGGATCGCAAAAGCGGATCGAAAGAAGACCGCCTGCCCGGCAGGCACATCTGCAGCCTTGATGAACCCGGACATGATCGTGAAGACGAGCATCGCGCCCGAGATCAACACAGCGCCCAGCGCCGGTCCTTTGAGCGCAGACATCACCGCCGCCGCCCCGCTGCGCAGCAGCAAGCGCCCGCGGCGAGGGAGGGTGGGCGGGCGGGCCCGCCGACCCTCACAGGAAAGCCCGTTCGATGAACCAATAGAACCCGATCACGGCGATCACGAGAGAGCCCACGATGGCAATCGCGCGGTACATCTCTGGAATGTCACGCACCATCGCTTCCTCGGGATCGTCAAGCCGCCCGATCCGGGCGGCGCCAACCGCGATGACGATCACCAAGAAGGCGCCGAGGATGACAGCGAGCTGACCAACCTCGACCCCGATATTGAAAGCGACGAGGGACACGGCAAACTGCCCGTCTGAGAGACCGAAATCGCTCAACACGCTCGCGAACCCGAGCCCGTGCAAAAGACCAAACGCAAAGACGATTGTCGGCCGAAACCACCCGAGCCGCGGCTGCAGGATGTTCTCGATCGCCACCCAAGTGATCGACAGCGCAATGAAGGCCTCCACCAGCCACATCCACTCATCCGGGATGTTGATGATCCCGAGCGTTGCAAGTGCCAGCGTCACCGTGTGCGCCACGGTGAAGGCCGTCACCTGCCACAGGATCGACGACCACTTCAGAGCGAAGAAGAAGAGCCCAAGCACAAAGAGGATGTGATCGATGCCAAGAGGGATGATGTGCTCAAACCCCGCAACGAGAAAACGCCAGAAGGCCTCGCCCGCACTCTCTTCGGCCACTCCGGTAGCGGGCAGAAACTGGGAGGACGCACCGTCCTGCAGGAGCTCTGCAAAGACCTGCCCATCGCGTGACTGACGCACCACAAGGACCCCATTCTCCCGCACCCAACTGACCGCCACACCCTCTGCACCACCGGCCATCGGGCCCGAGATCGTGAGCACGCTTTCGCGCGACAGCTCGTCCGAGGCCGGCATGGTTACGTCCACGGTGTCGAGCTGAAGGGGCCCCGCTCCCTCGACACGAAAGCCCTGCACCAGCTCTGGCCAAGCCTCGTTGAGCGCCGCCGTCAGGCTCTCTCCCGGCAGCGCGCGCAGCCGGTCGTACTCCGCTGCCTCGGGGGCATCGTTGGTATCCTGGTAGGTGCTGAGATCGATCCCGGCCAGAAGCGCCTCGGCATTGAGCGCGATCTGCATCTCGAACCGATCCGGCGTTACAACGATGTTGGCGATGGCCGGCTGGGTCTCGTGAGCGCGCAACTCCGCCCCCCACACGAGCGTGAAGGCGGCAAGCATTGACATCACCACCCAACGCATGTGCCTAAGGGGTGTGTAGTTAGGAGTTTTCATGCGCTTTCTCATCGCTACGGCAGCCGCAACCGCCTGTGCCACCTCTGCGTTCGCACACGAATTCTGGATCGCGCCGGAGGCCTATCAAGTGGCCCCTGGTGAGCCTGCGAGGGCAAATATCAGGGTCGGCGAGAGCTTCAAGGGAAATGTCCAAAGCTACTTTGGGCGCAACACCGAGCGTTTTCAGGTTCTTATGGGCGGGACGCTCTACCCGATTTCCGCCACACTGGGCGACCGGCCCGTCCTCAACGCGCCTCTCCCCGGTGAGGGGCTCGCGGTCGTAATCTACGAGACGACAAACAGCCGCCTCACCTACAGCGAATGGCAAAAGTTCATCAATTTTGTCGACCACAAGGATTTCCGCGGCGCTCTCGAGCGCCACGAAGAGCGCGGGCTGCCGCAGGCGGGCTTCACAGAGACCTACCGCCGCTATGCGAAATCGCTCATCGCCGTGGGCGGCGGCGCGGGCTCGGATGTGGAACTTGGCCTCGACACCGAGATCACCGCGCTGGCCAACCCCTACACTGAAGACGTCTCGGCGGGCTTTCCCGTGCGCGTGACGCTCTACGGTGCACCACGTGTCGACGCGCAGGTGGAGACCTATGCCATGGCGCCGGATGGCACCGTGGAGGTCTTTTTCACCCGCACCGACGAAGACGGGCGCGCCACCATCGCTGTGGAGCCGGGCTATCAATACATGGTGGATGCCGTTGTGCTCGAGGAACGCGAGGGCGACGTGGCCTGGCACTCCATGTGGGCCAATCTGACCTTTCAGGTACCAGCCGAGTAAGCCCTCTCACGCAGCGAGAAGTGTGCGGGCCTCGTAGCTTCTGAGGATGCGGCGCGCTGGCGTATATGCGCTGGTTTTTGACGATTGCATCAAACTGAGCACTTCCCTTTGGGACGCAAAAGGCAGCTGAGACAGGCCGTAATCGGAGGGAAGCAGGCTTTCTGCACGCAATCCGGCACAATCAAGCACGGCGTGCGACGGCAGAAGCATGTGGTGATAATTGACCTGCACCCCTTCCCGAAGCGTGATGCCATGCTGACCCAGGAGGCTGCGCGCAGAGACCAGAACTTCGGGCTCGCCAAAAAATAGCTCCGCCTGCGGCCCATTGATCAGGAGACGGTGCTGCTGTGAGAGCCGCACAGAAACCTCATTGCCCAGAATGCCCGCCGCGATCTCGACCGGCGCGAACGCGCCTGCGCCAAAGGCCCGTCGCGCGCCGATCCATAGAATTGGCTCAACACCGCCGTCCAGCGTCGTGACGAGATCGCCGGTGCGTAGCTCTTCTACCGGGACATACCCGTTTGGGGTTCGGATGAGGGCGCCGCTGTCAAAACAGATGGGGGTCGCGTAGTCATCGGCGGCGAAACTTGGACCTTCCTTCGCATTGCTCAGCGTGAGGGGTACGCCCGTTGGCGGGAAATCGCCCGACCCCCCGATAACTGCGATCCCTTCGATGGAGCCGTAGATGTTGCTGTACTCGCCATCGGGCTCACGCACGTTGAAGGCCACGAGTGTCCACGTCTGGGTGACGCCGTCGTCATCGACATAGCTGGCCTCAAACGAGAATTCTGCCTCAACGATCCGGTTATCATCGTAGGTGACGCCGTTTATTTCTTGGTCACCATCGAGGCGCTGCGACTTGTCGTTGTCACTGAAGTTCACATCGTTGTCGCGGATGTTGATCTGCGTCCAGTCAGAGGACGTGATCGTCATTGTCTGACCATTCAGGTGGCTGCCATCGCCCTGAGTCTGACCATCGAGCGCCTTAGGGAGCGCGATGCTCACATCAGTCTCGTCGAGGACGTAAATCGTGTAATCTGCCATACCGCCACCGCTCTACCAGTGTCGGGGTTAAGGAAAGATTGTGCCCATTTTGGGGCATCTTGCGCATCTTGAGGATAATGCGCGGGATTTTTGTCAAAACTGCCGCAGCGCCCAGCGCGCAGCATCCGCCACCACGGGGCTTGGGTCATCACGGAGGGCGTCGGCGGCCGCTTTCAGCCGCGGCGAACGGCTGTTGCCGATGGCATATAGGACATTGCGGACGAAGCGATCCCGCCCGATCCGTTTTATGGGAGAGCCCGCAAACCGCGCCCGAAAGGCCGCGTCATCGAGCGCGGCAAGTTCTGCCAGATCTGGAAAGAGCGTCTCATCGCGTGCCGCATATCGGATATCGGCCGCGTCCTGGGCAAACTTGTTCCAGGGGCACACGGCCAGACAATCATCACAGCCATAGATCCGGTTGCCGAGCTTTGGGCGCAGATCCTCGTCGACAGGACCTTCGTGTTCGATCGTCAGATAGGAAATGCAGAGCCGCGCATCGAGCTGGTAGGGCGCGGGAAAGGCGTTCGTCGGGCAGGCATCGAGGCAGCGCGTGCAGCGCCCGCAATGGTCCCGCTCCGGCGCATCCGGGGTGAGCTCTGAGGTGGTGAAGATCGCACCCAGAAACATCCAGTTGCCGAGGTCGCGCCCCACGAGATTGGTGTGCTTTCCCTGCCAGCCGAGCCCTGATTTCGCCGCGAGCGGTTTTTCCATGAGCGGGGCGGTATCGACGAAGACTTTCACCTCCGCGCCGCTTTCAGCCACGAGCCAACGGGCGAGGCGTTTGAGACGCTTTTTGACGACGTCGTGGTAGTCTTTTCCGCGGGAATAGACACTGATGTTGCCTGTTTCGGGGCGGGAGAGCCCCTCGAGCGGATCGCTGTCGGGCGTGTAGCTTTCAGCGAGCATGATCACTGAGCGACAGTCCGGCCAAAGCGCCCACGGGTTGCCCCGCCACTGCGCGCGATCTTCCATCCAGGCCATGGAGCCATGGTACCCGTTGTCCAGGAATGCACCGAGCCTGTCGGGCACGTGATCAATCGCATCCGGCCGCGTGATCCGGCAGGCCGTGAATCCCACCGACCCGGCCTCCTCGATCAGCCGCGCGCGGAGGTCTGGCGCCTCAGAAGTCGAGATCGGCATAGTGCCGTGGCGGCGGAAAGCCGGGCACGACATCGGCAAGGATGGATCGGAAGGCGGGCCGCGATTTGATCTTGGCGTACCAATCCTTGACGATCTCAGATCGGTTCCAATCCACATCCGAGATGTAATCGAGCGCGGAGAGATGCGCGGCGGCGGCAAAATCGGCGAGCGTCATGACATCGCCTGCAAGCCAGCGCCGCCGGTCAAGAAGCCAGGCCATGTAATCGAGGTGATACTTGATCGCCTTTGCCCCGGCTTTGACGTTGGAGGATTCAGGGTAGCCCTGCCCCATGACCTTCTTGTTGACGCGCTCATAGAGGAGCTTCGAAGTCACCTCCTGATGAAACTTGTCGTCGAACCACCCCACGAGACGGCGGACCTCGTACCGGGCATCGCGCGATTGAGGCAAAAGCGGTGGGGCGGGATAGGCCTCTTCGATGTATTCGCAGATTGCCGCGCTCTCGCTCATTGTTCGCCCGTCAAGCTTGAGCACCGGGACCTTGCCGGCAGGGTTTCGGCGCATGAAGTCAGGCTGCTTTTCCCAGTAGCGTTCCTCCACCAGCGTCACTTCGACCTTCTTCTCGGCAAGCGAGAGGCGGACCTTGCGACAGAACGGGGACAGGGGCGCGTGATAAAGCGTGGTCATGAAAAAGCCTGCGGTAGAGCTTGGGTTACATGCCCTAGCGCTGCGGCCATATCAACTCTCGAAGCAATCCGAGCGCCCGTCAGCGGCGATGGTATCGGCCCCGGCAAGGATCTGCCGAGCGCGGCGTTGCACGAAATCGGAGGGCTGAGAGGCAGAGCGTTCCTTGGGGTTGGGCAGGATCGCGGCGAGGCGCGCGGCCTGCGTCCGGCTGAGCGCGTCAGGCCCCACGCCAAAGTAGTGACGCGACGCAGCCTCGATCCCGAAGATGCCCTCATCGAATTCGGCGATGTTGAGATAGACCTCGAGGATCCTGCGCTTGGACCATGTCAGCTCCACGAAGGGGGTGATCAGCGCCTCGAGCGCTTTGCGCAGGTAGGATCGCCCGTGCCAGAGAAAGACGTTTTTAACGACTTGCTGGCTGATGGTGGAGCCGCCGCGCAGGGCGCCCTCTTCGAGTGCGTCGCGGATAGCGGTCGTGTCGAGGCCCCAATGGAGGCAGTAATTGGCGTCCTCGGCAGCCACTGCCGCACGGGCCATGATCGGGGCGATCCCATCCATCGACACCCAGTCATAATCGACGCTGCCGAGCCTGCTGCGCTCTTGCATCATGTAGGGCGTCGTAGGGGGATTGAGGACGGACACGAGCGCGATGAGGCCCAGCGCCAGAGTGCAAACGAGGCCAACCGTGCGCAGCACGCGGCGGCGCAACTGCACCCAAAACGGCAAGCGATTGGCGACGCGAATGCGGCGCGGCTTTGCCTGTTGTTTGACTGCTTTCCTGACCATGCTGATCTGGATGCCATGGCATCGGTAACCGCTCAATGAACGAAGCTACACAGCCCCTTATTATGATGGCCGCGCGGGCTTTTCAGCATCAGCCAGGCGTCACAGAAGGAGGGCCTGGCAATTGAACTTGGGGGAGAGCGCGAGAAAGCCGTCCTCCCCCGGAAAGGCGAACTCAACCGGGGCGTCATCCCTTTCATAGGAGCCATCGGGCGTGCGCGTAACGGACTGGCCTGCGATGAACATCCGCCAGTCGAGGTGGATGTACTCATTGCCCTGGCTCTCCCACGCGAGCGTCCCATCGATGTATTCGGCGCGGGAAAACGTCTCTGTGCGCAAGAGCGGGACATCATCGATGACAACGGTTTCACCGGTGAGGAGATCGCGCCCGCGATACGTGATGGTCTCTCCGGTCTCGGAGGTGGTGGAGAAGTTGAAATCATCGCGCCCGTTCCGCGTGAGCTCGGTAAAGCTTGCCGGGTCGCTAGCGCCGGGATCGAGCCTGTCGGTGATGCCCAGCCGGATATCGATGCTTTCGATCCACTGGGTCTCTTCATCAATGGTGCTGATGAAGATCGGGCCCTCGTCGTCCACGTCGACCCGGTGTTGCAGGCCCGGCGCGTCGCCCGCGCAGGTGTAGTGGTGGGACAGAAGGCAGAGCTTGTACTGGATCGTCACAAAGGCCTCGCACCCGGCAGGGAGGGCGAAGGTCTCTGCCTCTTGTGCGACACTCACCGTGGCGCTTTGGCCCGTGCCGAGGGCAAGCGCCGTGATCGCGAGGGATCGCCTGAACATCGTCTCTCTCCTGCCGTTTGTCCCAGCCTATCAGCGCGCAGGGAGCACACAATGGCCCCGCGCCTCAAAAGCCGGCGCATTGATCACCCCGGGGCGATGTCCAATGGCCGCATCGGCCCCGGGCCTCTTTTTGCTTCACCCCTCGCGCGACGGGCCCTACTGACTTACGCGACGTACGAGTAGTTGGGACGGGTCAACCATGCCGCTTTTTCACCTGGTCCTGGTGGCGATCATCCAGGGCGTGACGGAATTCCTGCCGATTTCGTCCTCGGGCCACCTCGTTCTCTTGCCGCTTTTGACGGGCCTCGAGGATCAGGGGCTCTTGATTGATATCGCGGCCCATGTCGGCACGCTTTTTGCGGTGATGCACTTTTTCTGGTCAGACGTGCGGGAGGCGATCTTCGGATTGGGCCGCCTGGCCCGGGGCAAGATCGACAGTCAGGGGGCGTGGCTCGCGCTCTGCCTGATTATCGCGACGGTTCCCGTGGTGATCGCGGGCGTCGTGCTGAAGCTGACGGGCCTCTCGGATGCGTTGCGCACGATTGAGGTAATCGGATGGACGACGCTCATCTTCGGGATCGCGCTCTACATCGCGGACCGCAGGCCGGGCCAGACAAAGACGCAAAAGAATCTGAGCCTGAAAGACGCGGTGACCCTCGGCCTTTGGCAGATGCTGGCGCTCATACCCGGGACGTCACGGTCGGGCGTCACGATCACCGGCGCACTGA
>JBCBME010000002.1:0-25735 GCA_039822945.1 Pseudomonadota bacterium | reverse complement strand
AAGAGCCGATGGACGTCACTCTCAAAGCTGTCGCGCCTGACGTGATCGGTTTCCAAGAAATGGAGAGTTTTGCCCGCTGTGTGAGGCGCACCTGTTGGCAGCCCACGGCCAGAAGAAGCACCGCCAGCAAAAGGAGAAAAGCTGTCGCCATGCGTCTGACCATAGGGGCACCTTTTAACTTGCTCCAGCCCCGCGTGCCACAGAGGGCGCGCTAGAGAAAGGCAGGGAACAGCGCCTCCTCACCCATCGGCAAAGCTACCTTGCCAGCGCGCGAAGGCATCCAGATCGAGACTGCTGTGTGCTTAGGCCGGGATCTCGTGAATTTCCGCCACCTCGACACTTGCACCGCTTCCGTCGAGCAGCATCGGGTTCTTTGCGGCGGCTGCGCAGGCGTCTTCATAGGAAGAGAAGCTGAAGACCCCGTAGCCGGAGGCCGGATTGGCGCCGCCATCTTCAACGTGTCCTGCCGCGCTCACGGTGTGGCTTTGCATGACCGGGTTGCCCGGATCAACGGTTGCCGGGCCGAGTTCATCAAACCAGCGGCCCCAAGCAGCCATGGCTTCAGCGCCCTCTTCAGGCGTCTCTGGCGTCTTCCCGCCGTGGTAAATGAATAGGTATTTGGGCATGTGCGGACCCCCTTTCGTGGGTTGATCATGCCACAGCTTGCAGATTCGCTTAACCTTGGAGCCCGTGCTTGAGCAAAACCGGCACGATGAGCTCCTCCTCATCCCAGAGGTGACGATCGAGCAAACGGTCGAGGAGACGTATCTCCTGCAGCGCGCGATCCACGGCTTTGCGATCGTCCAGCGCGCGCAGAACGGCATTGGCGGCATCGGCGAGCTTGGCGAGACGTTCGGACAATGCGTGATGATCGCGATCAAGGATCTCGAAGCCGTGCTCAAGGCGTGGCTCAAGAGGAATGAGGCGGGGAAAGTAATGATCGTCTTCAACGTGGTGGTGTTCGTGCAACCCACCAAGGAGCGCATTGCCGTAGCGCGAGAGATTGAGGCCGGTCCGGGCCGGGTCGCTTTTTCCATCGAGATGGGCCTCGAGCAGGCCCTGCACCGCAACAGAGATTTCGCGGAACATCGCGTGGCGCGAAAGCCAGAACTGGATGAGCTCCGAGAAGCCCGGATCGGCCTCCCATGCCTCACGGGGATAGTCAGCGAGCAGCACGCGAAGGGGCTCTGATAGGCCCGACCGTTCGGCCAATGCCTCAGTCATGGCCGCCTATCCTGCGTTGCTTCATGCGTTCGCGAAAGCGCGCTCGGTCCGCTTCGGCGTATTCATCTATGCAGAGATGGCAACGCACCCCCTCTTCGTATTCCGCCCGCGCGGTATCTTCTGGCCGGATCGCACGACGGCAGGCGTGGCAAAGGATGTGCTCGCCCTCTTTCAGGCCATGACCGACGCTCACACGCTTATCGAAGACGAAGCACTCGCCATGCCATGTGCTTTGATCTTCGGGCACGGTCTCAAGGTACTTCAGGATCCCGCCTTTGAGGTGAAAGACTTCTTCGACGCCCTCCCCCAGCAAGTAGTTTGTCGACTTCTCGCATCGAATGCCGCCGGTACAGAACATCGCGATGCGCTTTCCCTCGAAGCGCGCCTTGTTCTCCTGCCACCAGCCTGGGAAATCGCGGAAGTCCGTTGTCTGAGGATCAACGGCCCCTTCAAAGCTGCCGATGGCCACCTCGAAATCGTTGCGCGTGTCGATCGTGACGACGCCGGGCGCGGCGATAAGAGCGTTCCACTCCGAGGGGTCGACGTAGTGGCCGGTTCGTTCGCGGGGCTTCACCTGGGGCTGGCCCATGGTGACGATCTCGCGCTTCAGACGGATCTTCAGCTTTTTGAAGGGTGGTGCCGACGCAAAGCTCTCCTTCCATTCGAGAGAATTGCAGCCAGGTAAGGCAATGATGGCTGCAAGTGCCGCGTCGATGCCTGCGCGCGTCCCTGAGATGGTGCCATTGATCCCTTCAGGCGCGAGGAGGAGCGTGCCCCGGATGCCCTCGCGCTCGCAGACCTCGAGCAGCCGAGGGCGCAGCGCCGCGGGGTCTTTAAAGGAGGTGAAGTGGTAAAGCGCGGCAATGACGTGCATAGGGCCCAGATACGCATTTGCCTTCCGTCCCTCAATCCCTAGGCTTCTAACGATGATCCGTAAAAAGCTCGGCAAGGCGAAACTCAAAGGTGGCGGCGCGGACCGTGCCCGGGCGCAGCTTGAGGCCTATATCGGCGCTCAGTCGCTCAGCGATGCCGCGTTGAGTGCCGAGCTGCATCAGGGCCTCGCGGCCACCCGCATCGGGCATATCGGGCTTGCAACAACGCCGGAGCTTGAGGGTCTTGCCTGCGCGGCGGGCTGTGCGTTTTGCTGCATCCTTTCGGGCGATGACGGCGGCGTCATCACTGGGGCTGAAGCAAAGGCGCTTCATACCGCGCTCGCTCCCCTGGCAGGCCAACCGGATGGACGCGCCTGGCATCCCAAGGCCTGTCCGTCTCTTGATCCGGAAACGCGCATGTGCCGCGCCTATGAGGCGCGCCCCATGATCTGTCGGAGCTATGTCAGCCGTGACAAGGCCGCGTGCGAGGCGATTTCTGAGGGTGAGACTGCCCAGGGGACCGCAACCCATGCGGCATACGGCACCTATTTGTCCGTGCATGCCTTGGGTCGTGCCGCGCTTGGGCCAGGCCATGCGCCGACCTATGCGCTGCGCAAGATTGCCGAGGCTGCGGTGGAGGGTGTGCCCCTCGAGCGGGCTTTGAAAGAGGCCCGGCACCGTCCCGCCGAACTCCTCGAAGAACGCAAACGCGTCACACTCTAAAAGGCACTCCCATGACCCACGCGCTTCTCGTTATCGACGTTCAAAACGACTTCTGCCCCGGTGGTGCGCTTGCTGTGCCGGAAGGGGATGCGATCGTGCCCGGGATCAACAAGCTCATGAGCGGATTTTCCACGGTGATCCTCACGCAGGACTGGCATCCAGCGGGGCATTCCTCCTTTGCCTCGTCGCATGCAGGCAAAGCGCCCTATGAGGTGGTGGAGATGCCGTACGGTCCGCAGGTGCTTTGGCCAGATCACTGTGTCCAGGGCAGCGCGGGCGCGCGCTTCCACGACGGGCTCAATGTCGATCGTGCGGATATGGTGATCCGCAAGGGCTATAACCCCGCGATCGACAGCTATTCCGCCCTTTTCGAGAATGACCACAAAACGCCAACGGGCCTCAAAGGCTACCTGCAGGAGCGGGGCGTGACCGCGCTCACACTCGCGGGGCTGGCGACGGATTTCTGCGTGAATTTCTCGGCCGTGGATGCGGCCAAGGCCGGGTTCGATGTAAGCGTGCACCTCGGTCTGACGCGCGCAATCGATCTCGATGGATCCCTCGCGGCGGCTCAGTCGGGTATGAAAGAGGCCGGTGTGGCGCTTCTGGCCTAGCCTCAGATAAGCAGGCCGAAACCCGCGACATAGCCGGACAGGGCAAAGATGCCCATTGCCACGAAAGCTTTGCGCTTTTCCTCGACGGTGTCTTCGCCATGCTCCATCGGGACGAGCGCACCAAAGGGCTGCGACTTCGAGAGCTGCACCACAACCTCCGACAGGTCGAAGTCATCGGTAGGCACCTCATCTTCGTCCCGCATGGCGTCCATGAGGCAGGCCATGACGTATTCACGGGCCTGAAGATCGCGCTGCGGGTAATGCCCCTCAGGCACTTCACTGGAGTAGCTGTCGAGCGCCACACCTGCATCCTGCAAGATCGAGGTGATGCGAGGGTCAGCCGCGCGGGCGGCGGCGGCTGTCTTCGGATCACGGAACGCCGCAAGGTAGAGCCCGGCGGACGCATCTTGCGCCCGGCCGAAACGCGGACGGCTTACACGCCGATCACGGCGTGGAGGAAGAATGTCGATTTCATAGTTCAACTGCATCGTTCACCCACCTTTCAGGCCCTCACCTGTGAACCGCAAATGTGAGCAAAATCAGACGCGTTTATGGAATGTTAACGGAAAGACCTTGCCCGTGGCGCACGCCAACGCTTTGATCTGCGGGCCGGGTCTGGGAGGACATCATGGTCGATATCGCCACACGCGTGTGGAACCACAAATGGAAGATCGATCCGATCGTGCGGTCTTTGATCGACACCGATTTCTACAAGTTGCTGATGTGTCAGTCGGTCTTTCGCAACCGACCCGACACCGAGGTGACATTCTCCCTGATCAATCGCAGCAGCGACATCCGTCTGGCTGAGCTCATCGACGAAGGCGAGCTGCGCGAACAGCTTGACCATATCCGGTCCCTGTCCCTGTCGCGTGGAGAGAGCACATGGCTGCGCGGCAATACGTTTTACGGCAAACGGCAGATGTTCCGGTCGGATTTCATGGAGTGGTTCGAGGGGCTGACGCTGCCGCCTTATCATCTGGAGAAACGCGACGGGCAGTACGAGCTCACCTTCGAGGGGAAATGGCCCGAGGTGATGCTTTGGGAGATCCCGGCGCTCGCGGTCCTCATGGAGCTGCGCGGGCGCACAGTCGTTAACGCCATGGGCCGGTTCGAGCTGCAGGTGCTTTATGCCCGGGCGATGGCGAAACTCTGGGAAAAGATCGAGCGACTGCGTGCGCTTGATGGGCTTCTCATTGCTGACTTTGGAACGCGCCGCCGGCACTCCTACCTTTGGCAGGACTGGGCCGTTCAGGCCATGATCGAAGGCCTCGGGGACAACTTCATCGGCACGTCAAATTGCCTGATCGCAATGCAACGGGAGGTGGAGGCGATTGGCACAAATGCCCACGAGCTTCCCATGGTCTATGCCGCGCTCGCGGGCGATGATGAGACACTGGCGCGGGCACCCTACGATGTTCTGGCCGACTGGCATGAGGAGCATGACGGCAACCTCCGCATCATCCTGCCAGACACCTATGGCACCGCGGGGTTCCTTGCCCGTGCGCCCGATTGGCTGGCGGGCTGGACCGGCATACGCATCGACAGCGGCAAGCCCGAAGAGGGCGCAGAGACGGCCATCCGCTGGTGGAAAGCGCGTGGCGAAGATCCAAGGGAGAAGCTCATCATCTTTTCCGACGGGCTCGATGTGGACAAGATCGAAGCGCTTCACACCCAATTTGCGGGCCGTGTGCGGGTTTCCTTCGGTTGGGGCACGCTCCTGACGAACGATTTCCGTGGGCTCACGCCCGACGACAAGCTCGCGCCGTTTTCACTGGTGTGCAAAGCGGTGGCCGCAAACGGGCGACCCACGGTCAAGCTCTCGGATAACCCAATCAAGGCCATGGGCCCCGAGACCGAGATTGACCGCTATAAACGGGTCTTCAGCGTGGGGGCTCAAGAGCGGGTGGAGGTGGTCGTCTGACGCCTCTTCAACGGTGCGACCCGGCGTCTATTCAAGCCAGGCGTGCACGCAAGCCATCGCACGATCTGCCTGCGCGCGCTGATAGGCCAGATTGCCCGCGCCACGCGTGATCACCCAACCGCAGCTCGCCATGGCTCGCAACATGGTGAAAAAGCGCAACTCATCTGGCGAGGGTGGTGTGCGCAGAGTTCCGTAGCCCGCCAAAAGCGCGTCCCCGAGCAGCGCAAGGCGCGGATGGGCGTGGTACTGCACAAGGGCGGTGCCGAGGTCGTAACCCCTGTAGCCAAAGCCAGCATCATCGAAATCAATGAGCGCGAGGCCAGCCGGGGTTGAAAGGATGTTCTCTTGGAGACAGTCGGCATGGATGAGGCCCGCATCGACGGTGTCCATCGTCATGAGCGTCTCATACGCCCGCGCCTTTGCCTCGATCAGGAGATCGGCCTCGGCCTCCGACAGTGTCGGGTTCTCCCAGAATTTGCCCCAGAGCGGCGTGTCACCGACGAGGGCATCGGCATCCCAAGCCGGGCGCATCAGGTCTGCCGTGTCGATGGCATCGGTGGCGTCGTGAAAAGCCGCGATGAGCGCGCCTACGGCGGCGAAAAGCGCCGCGAGCTCCTGCTCGCTTCCGGTGAGAGCGGTGTCCCCGTCTCCAATCGCCTCCCCGTCGAGCCAGCTGATGGCGCTTGCGTGCTGGCCTGTCTCGAGTGTCTCCAGGACGGCCCCCGCGGAAGAGGGCACAGGGCGCGGGCAGGGAAAGCCCACCTCGGCGAGGCGGGCCATCCAGCGCAGCTCGCTCTCGATCGCGGCCTTGCTCTGGTAGCCCACGCGGTGGAGACGTAGAGCTACAGCCTGCCCCTCGATTTGGCAGCGGTAGACGTGGTTTTCGCGCGCCGCCACCAGCGTGGGCGGCTCATCCACGCGGCCCCAACGGGCGGCAAGGGTGCTTAAATCGGGCATGCGGCGAGAGCGTCTTCCAAGGTTGTGATCAACAGATCGGCATGGCTCTCGCCAAACGGCATCGGTGGGCGAAGTTTCAGGATGTTGCGATCTGGCCCGATGACGCCAGCGAGGATGCCCCGGTCCTTCAGATCCTCTATCAGCCAAGCGGCGAGCGCGGGCACGGGTGTGCCGTCCCGCGCGAGTTCGACCGCGTAGAACTGACCGCGCCCTCTGATCTGCGCGTCGGCGCGAAAGTCGAGCTTCTGCAGGTCTTCAACCACACGCGGTGATAGGCGCGCGGCATGGGCCATGAGCCCCTCGTCTTCCATGACATCAAGGACAGCCATAGCCGCTGCGCAACTCACTGGATTGCCGCCGAAGGTGTTGAAGTAGCCGAATGCGTCACGGAAGGCCGCCATGACCCCGGGCCGCGCAAGACAAGCGGCGACCGGGTGGCCGTTCCCCATGGGTTTTCCAAGGGTGACAATATCGGGCGAGATGCCCATCCATGTATGGGACCACATCGCGCGCCCCGTTCGCCCAAAGCCAGGCTGGACCTCGTCGGCGATCAAAAGCCCGCCTGCCTCCGCCACGACGCGCGCGGTTGGGAGCAGAAAGTCATCCGGAAGATCCGGAAGACCCTCATTGGCAAAGATCGGGCAGAGCATGATGCCGGCAAAACCAACGCCGCTTATCTCGAGATCTGCGATGGCCTGCCTGACGCCTTCTGCGAAGGCCTCCCCCTGCGCAGCGCTTGAACCACCAAGGGGTGTTAACGTCGTCGGCGCGGGCACGAGACGCACGTGATCCGGATACCCGCCAATGGGCGGCCGCCGGGTCGAGAGCTGGGAGACAAGCGCCGTATTGCCATGGTAGGTGGCGTTGGTGGCGATGAAGCCCCTTTTGCCGGTGACTGCCTGCGCCATGCGCAGCGCGATGTCGTTGGCCTCCGAGCCTGTACAGGTCATGATCGCCTGCCTCGGATCCTCGAAGGTCGCTGTTAGCCGCTCGACGTAGGACACGATCCCATCGTGCAGGTAGCGTGTGTGGGTGTTGAGCTTGCTGGCCTGCTCTGTGATGGCCGCCACCACGTGTGGGTGGCAGTGCCCGACATGGGGCACGTTGTTGTAGCAGTCGAGATATCGCGTTCCGTCGGCGTCCCAGAGCCAGACCCCTTCGCCGCGCACGATGTGGACGGGGCGTTCGTAAAACGTTGGCACATTTGGCCCAAGCGCTGCTCGCCGCCGCTCCAGAAGGTCAGTCATCGGAGGAAACTCTTCCGCGCAGTGCCTTAACCTGGCCGCGCTCTGTCTTGGCTTTGAGCCGTCGCTTTTGCGAGCCGAGTGTCGGCTTCGTAGGGATCCGGCGCTTGGGCTTTTGCATGGCCTTCTGGACGAGCTCCCGCAGGCGGTCGCGGGCGATTTCGCGGTTACGCGCCTGGCTGCGGGTCTCTTGCACCTGAATGACGACAGCGCCGTCTTGCGTCCATCGCCGCCCCGCGAGCCGCTTGAGGCGTGACTTCACCGGGTCGGGCAAATTGGGCGAGCGCGCCGCCTCAAATCGCAGCTCCACAGCCGTCGAGACCTTGTTCACGTTCTGCCCGCCCGGGCCGCTCGCGCGCACGAAACTCTCCGTCATCTCCCAGTCCTGGATCGTGATATCGCGCGTGATCTCCAGCATGCCCGCACCCTAGCCGCGTGCCTTGGCGCGCGAAAGCCACCTTGCGGGTCGCGCGGGCTTGACCATTATGGCCCGGCAAGGACGAGGAGCCGTCATGAAGAGATCGACCGTCAACGAAATCATCGCAGACTCTGATGCATTCATTCGTTCCCACGGCGTGCATCTTCCGCCGTTTGCCTATCTGACGCCGGACGCGCTCAAGGCCCATGTCGCGGAGGCGCCCAGCATCAAGGAGCGCTTCCTTGGTTGGGACATCACCGACTATGGCGAGGGCAAGTTCGAGGATCTCGGCCTCTTTCTCTTCACCACCCGCAATGGCTTGCAGTCCAATCTGAGCGCGGGCCGTGGGATGCTCTATGCCGAAAAAGTCATGATTTCTGGCGAACATCAGATGAGCCCCATGCACCGCCACGTCACCAAGACCGAGGACATCATCAATCGCGGCGGCGGTGATCTGGTGCTCGAGCTCTTCACCGATGCAGGCGACCAAACCATCGATGAGGCCGCGCCCGTAGAGGTCGTGAGTGACGGCCGCCAGATCACCATGAAAGGGGGCGAGCATCTCAGGCTCAAACCGGGGGAGTCGGTCACGCTCGAGCCTCAGACCTGGCATGCCTTCTGGGGTGAGGGCGGCAAGGTGCTGATCGTCGAGGTCTCCAACGTCAACGATGATCGCTCCGACAACATTTTCCGCGAACCGATCGGGCGCTTTTCGTCTGTCGAAGAGGATACGCAACCGACGCACCTTTTGGTGTCTGACTACGAAAGCTGGCTATGACCTACACTCCCGATCCCTCCCGTTACGACAGTATGGTCTACCGTAAATGCGGTCGGTCCGGGCTCAAGCTTCCCGCAGTCTCCATCGGGCTTTGGCACAATTTTGGCGATGACACGCCAGATGAGGTGAAGCGCCAAATGTGCCGGACAGCATTTGACGCGGGCATCACGCATTTTGACCTCGCCAACAATTACGGCCCGCCTGCGGGCTCCGCCGAGGAGTTTTTCGGGCGGTTTCTCGCGACGGATTTCGCGGGATACCGGGACGAGCTCGTGATCTCGTCCAAGGCCGGCTATGACATGTGGCCTGGCCCCTATGGCGAGTGGGGGAGCCGGAAATACGTCATCGCGTCCTGCGATCAGTCGCTGAAACGCATGGGCCTCGACTACGTCGACATCTTCTACTCCCACCGCTTCGATCCTGAGACCCCGCTCGAGGAGACCATGGGCGCGCTCGATCAGATCGTGCGCTCGGGCAAGGCGCTTTATGCCGGGATTTCGTCCTACAATTCCCAGCGCACCCGAGAGGCCGTGGCGATTCTTGAGGAGATGGGCACGCCCTGTCTGATCCATCAGCCGAGCTACAACATGCTCAATCGTTGGGTCGAGACGGACGGTCTCAAGGACACGCTCCAAGAGCTCGGCGTGGGCTCCATCGCCTTCACGCCGCTCGCGCAAGGACTGCTGACGCGTAAATACCTCAATGGTATCCCGGAGGGCAGCCGCGCGACGCAGGGGAAGTCCCTTGATCCCGCCACCTATACCGACAGCGTTCAAACGAGCATTCGCGCCCTGACTGACATCGCCGAGGCGCGGGGTCAGTCGCTCGCGCAGATGGCCATCGCATGGGTTCTTCGGGACGAGGGCATCACGACCGCGCTGATCGGGGCTTCGAAGCCCGAGCAGATCACGGAGTGTGTCGGGGCCATCGGAAATCTCACGTTCACGGCGGCCGAGCTTGCCGCGATCGACGAGGTCTCAGGCGATGAGGGTCTCAACCTCTGGGCGCGGTCCTCGGAGACGGAATAGGCAACGCCGAAAGCAACTCTCAGGCCTTGGACAGAAGCGCGCTCATCCGCTCGAGGCCAAGGCTGAGTTTGGCGGCCTCTCCGCCACCGACACCGATGCGGATATGCGCGGGTTCCCCGTAAGAGGATCCGGGGAGTAGGAACGTCCGGTAGGGATCATCGAGGAGTTGCCGCGCAAAGGTGTCTCCGTCGGTTCCGTCAAGCCGTGCAAGCCCGATGAGTCCGGCTTCGGGCTGCACCCAGCTCAGGCGCGGCTCGCCCGCGACATAGCTGTCGAGCATGGAGAGGGTGGCTTGTGCCTCCTCCCGCACTGCCGCGAGTTTTCCCAAGTAGCGATCCTCGCGCATCGCGACCTCCGCGATGACCTCCCCCATGATGTTCATGATCTCGCTCGCGTTCTCGCGCAGGATATAGGCGTCCCGGATCGCCTCTTCGTCTTGGCAGATCATCCAACCGGTGCGGAGCCCTTGCAGCCCCAAGGCCTTGGAAACTGAGCCGGTGGTAATGCCTTTCTCATAGAGCCCGGCAACGGAGGGCGGCCTTGGGCCTGACCATTCGAGCCCGGCATAGACTTCATCCACGAGGAGCCACGCATCCTCCCGCCGGGCGATGTCCACGATCTCGCGGAGCTCCTCTTCGGGAATGAGCCGTCCTGTCGGGTTGTTGGGGTTTGTTAAAAAGATGAGCTCCGCGCCCTTGGCGGCGTCTGACAACTCGCCCAGGTGAAGTCCCCAACCTTCGCTTTCGCGCCGTCGGACCTCCACGAGATCGGCGCCGATCGCCTCGGCGATGACGCCCACTTGCGGCCAGCCAGGGCGCTCGGTCACGATCTTGTCTCCGGGGCCCACAAGCTGGCGCAGGGCAAGGTAGTTTGCCTCCGCCGCACCCGCAGTGATCAGGACAGCGTCGCGCGGTAAATCGAGCCCCGCGCGCGCCAGCACGTGGTCGCGCAACGCGGGAAGCCCCCGGAAATCCACGCCGTTCCAATCGAGTGGGAGGTCCGGATCGAGATCTTGCAGATACTCGCCTAGCTTCGGAGGCTCAGCCAAAGAAAACCCGATGAAGGCCTCGGGCTCCGCATTGGTGGTCTCCAGAAGGTATTCAAAGAGCGTGTGTATCTTGACTTTGTGCACGGCCATTTGCCCCATGGGGCATGTTGCTCAAAGGTCGCCCCATCTCCCTGACAGTGTTGGACTATGGCTTCTTCCGTGTCCATACGGGGCCGCGTGACATCGGTCTCATGGGCGCTTTGGTGGTGACGGATGCCGGTGAGCGCGTGCTGATCGATACCGGCATGCCCGCGAAGTACGCCACCGATCCGGATGCAGGCACGAAAGATGGGCTCGATAGCTTTGGCGTCGTTCTTGAACTCGGAAAGGCGAATTTGCCGGCGGCACAGCTCGCGCTTTGTGGTGTTGCCGACATCGACCTCCTCGTTGTCACGCACACCCATATCGATCACATCGGCGGGCTCTTTGACTTTGCAGGTGCGCCAACCGTCATATCGGCGCCGGAACGTGCCCTGCCAAAGCCGCTCTACTGGAGCGGTGGTCAACCGTGGGACTGGCCCGACCGGGATTGGCGCATCCTGGAGGGAGACGCGCCGATTGGCCCCCGTTTTGATGCGTTTCTCGTGCCGGGACATGCGCCCGGACAGCTCGCCTTCTTGATCGAGCTGCCAGAGACCGGGCGCGTCCTTTGGCTGTCAGATGCGATTTCGCGGCCCTCAGAAGTGGCGGAGGCGTTCGATACAGCATGGGATCCCGAGCAGGCGCTCCGCCATGCGGAGCGGCTCTTGGCGCTCGATCATGACCTCGTGATTTATGGGCACTGCCCGGAGCAGTGGCACAACCTGCGGAAGGCTCCTGACAGCTACTTGTGACGCGCCGCTAGCGCACGTCGCGGCCCTGGTTCAGGATGATCACATTGCCTGAGCAGACATCACCCATGGGCCCAGCGAGATGCGCAACCCAGCCTGCGATCTGGGAAGGTTGCATGGGCGCGCCGTGGGGCATGGCGGAAATGGCTTTCTCAAGCGTCGCATCGTCCAGAACGCCAAAAAGAGGCGTCTCGGTCATGGCTGGCGCGATGGAATTCACAGCGATCTTGTCGCGCGCGTAGCGGCGGGCGAGGTCTTTCGTAAGGGTGTCCATCGCGGCCTTCGAGGCGCGGTAGTGCGGCGGGTCAAAGACGTCGAAATTGTAGGCACCGTTCGAGGAGATATTGACGATTTTCTTGACCCCGTCCCGACCCAGCATGAGCGGCACCGCGGCCTGGCAGCAATGAAACATCGAGGAGAAGTTCACGGCCATCTGAGCCTCGAATTCGGCCACAGGTATTTCGGGGAAGTCGGACATGAAGCACGTGCCCGCATTGTTCACGAGGACATCAAGGCCTCCGTGACGTTCTCTGATGCCGCCAAACACCGCTTCGATCGCTGCAGCATCCGTGAGGTCGATCTCGATCGGCTCGGCCGTTCCCGAGGCCTGCAAATCTAGGCCAATGACGTGATGGGTGGGGGCGAGGGCTGCAGAGATGGCGGACCCGAGCCCGCCCGCTGCACCGGTGACGACTGCGACTTTCATAGCGCGACCCTACAGCGGAATGTGAAAAGGGCCACCCCGGCGAAACGAGGTGGCCCTTCGAAGTTTGCGGAGGCAGGGTCGGTTAGTGACCGTTGCCAGCTGGGGCGGCTACGCGCCCAAGGGTTGCCTTAGAGGCGCGCCTCCCCAGTTGTCCCGACCGCTTTCTCCAGAACCTTCATCGACACTGGATCACCTCCTTTCTGAATGTTTCGCCTATGGATCAAACCAAGGGCGCGGACATCAGAAAGTCAATGAAAAGGATCAGGCCGTTTTGGCACCGCCCAACTTGCGCTGAACAATGAGGCGAAACGGCACCAGCGCGATGAGAGCGAGCGAAAGCTTCACGCCCCAATCCGCAACGGCGAGCGACACCCAAAGCGGCAGCTCCGGCCCAAAGCCCAGCATCGGCAGCACGTCCTGTGCCCAAGTCGGCATATTGTCTGGCTCAATGCCGTTCAGCGTGGCCGAGAAGGCGATCGTGAAGAAAATGGCTGTATCGACCGTCGACCCGATAAGCGTCGAGGCGAGCGGGGCCCGCCACCATGTGCCGCCCCGCAGGCGGTCAAAGACGGCGACGTCGATCAGTTGTGCCGTCAGGAAGGCAAGGCCCGAACCCAGAGCCACGCGGAACGTCACGAGCGGGCCGAACTCTCCCATGATCTGGGTGCCGACAAGCGAGCAGAAGATGCCCACGATAAAGCCAACCACGACCACCTGGCGGGCGGCCTTTGGCCCGTAAAAGCGGTTCATGAGATCCGTCACCAGAAAGGCGAGCGGATAGGTGAAAGCACCCCAGGTGAGCCAGTTCCCAAAGAGAAACTGCACCAGAATGTTGGAGGCCAGCACGATGAGGGCCATGGCAAGAATGCCGGGAATGTGAGTGCGATCCATGAGCTTTACCCGTTTTGACAAGGTTGCGGTAACTTGGCGGCCAGCGTTTGCCGACAGCGAAGCGCGTCCTATGGCCGCGACGGGCGCAGCGCAAGCCTAATCTTGCAGGGTGATTTCGACGATTTCCGTCCGTTGCAGAGCGAGGAAGTTGTCGTCGGAGATCAGCGTGAGCCGTGTGCGCCCCTCCTGATCTCTCCAGGTTGCAATACCTTCCAGATTGTCGAACTCGCCGGGGCTAGAGGTGAACACCTCGCGGATTTGATCACCGCGCAGCGCACGTATCCGCGATTGAAAGCCAAGGAGTGTGAGTTTGCGTTCCAGTAGGTAGACGGTGCCATCCGCGGCCACATCTGCGCCTACGAGCAAAAAGCTCGCGCTGGCAGGCAGAGGCGTGACCACCTCTTCGCCATCTATGCCCAAACTGTAGAGGGAGAAGTCACCGTCACTTGGGATTTCGGTCCCGGTCAGGATCGTGCCGTCCGGTGACACGGCGATCGCCTCTAGGCCTTTGTTGTGGATCGTCTTTTTCATCCAAGCGGGGCGGGGAAGCTCCTTTGGGATCGCGCCTGGGCTGTCATAGGACCAGATGCGCGTTGGGCTCTCGAAGGCGACAAGGATGGTACCATCGTCGAGAACGGCCAGCCCCTCTGAATCCGACAGCGGTGAACGGACAGGGCGGCCGCGTGTGTCCTTCAGCTGGCTCGCGCGATCGAGGATGACCCCGCTCAACGCTTCCCCGTCGCGGGTGAGCGTGCCTGAGAGAATGAGGCCCCGGTCGCTGAGCGCGGTAAAGGCCAGGCCGTCCGCACTGACCTCAATAGCCGACAGGCCGCCGAAATTCGGCACGCCTGGCTGCCAGGTCAGGCGCGTGACGTCAGGCTCGGCCGCGAGGGCCTGCCCGAAGCAGATCAGTTGGAGGACAAGACGCCAGCGCATTGCTGCGGAAGATCTGCGAGGATCAGTTCGCGCCGTGGCTGGGGAGCCGGGGCGTTGGGGTCTCGTGGCTTGGGAGGAGGAGGATTGAGGATATTGTTGACCCAGTCTTGTGCTTCGGCGCAGCCATCACCTGGCGGCGGAGGATTTTGTGCGGTGCAGCCGGTGTTTCCGCTCGGACAATTCAGGCGCACGTGGAAATGATAATGATGGCCCCACCAGGGGCGGATCTTTCGTAAATAGTCCCGGTTGCCGGTTTCCCGCTGGCACATATCAACTTTTGCCCCCGGAAAAACAAAGATCCGCGCCACGCGCGGATCCGACGCGGCAAGTTTCAGCACCTGCCGGTGTTCTTCGGTCCAGCGGTCATTGGTGAAGGCACCGCCATTGCGGCGCATGGAGATCGACGAGATGCTCTCGCGCTCGCTCACGCTGAGATCGAGCCTGCTCGGAGGCAGCATCCAGATATCAACGTCGAGGCCCGACTGGTGGGATCGGTGGCCGGTGAGCATCGGGCCGCCGCGCGGCTGGCTCATGTCACCGACGTAGATGCCCTCCCATCCGGGCAATTGTGCGACCCTGCGGGAGAGGTCCTTCACGTAGTCTATGGTGCCGGGCTGGGCCCAGTTCCGGTTGCGTGACAGACGCATGGCTTGCCATGTCGGGCCGGTCTCAGGCAGCGCGACGGCGCCTGCCTGGCATCCGCGTGCGTAACCGCCAATGGCTTGCGGAGCCTGGGCGGAGGCAACGCGCGCCGCCCCAAAGAGCTGTTTGGCTGGCGGTCCGCTGGTTGCCACGGTGGCGCTCACGGGCGCAGGCGCCGCAGGCGCGGGTGCTATGGACGACGCTTTCTCTTCCGGTCCGCAGGCTACGAGAAGGCCGAGGACGGCAAAAACTAGGGCGCGGGGATGGCGTCTTTTGACCATTCTGCTCGATCTCCCTCGGGATGCACGTAGCGTAGCAAAAAGAGACCCAAAAGGAAGAGAGCGATGACCGGAGAGAAGCCCAACCGTGCATCTTGCAACAGCCACGTGAAGAGGGCGATTAATCCGGGTGCGAGAAATGCCGTGGCCTTGCCCGACAGGGCAAAGAGCCCGAAGGCCTCTGTGGGGCGCTCGGGATGTGTGTGGCGTACCATCATGGAGCGCGAGGCCGAGTAAATCCCTCCGCCTGCTGCGCCGATCAGCGAACCGCAGATGTAGAGCGACACGTCCGGGATAAAGAGATCGCCCAGAACGGGCAGCGAGACGAGCGGCGTCACAGGCAATGCGATCCCATAAAACGCGCCGGGCGCCATGCCGATGATCGTGAGGCTCACGGCGATGAGCGTCCAGATGCAGACCATGATGACGGGTCTCGGGCCTTTGGCCCTGTCAAACCGGCCCGCGATCTGTGTGCCGACGGCGGCGGTGATGGCTGCGATGATCCCGAAGACGGCGATCTGCTCCAGCGTCCAGTTCAACACCAGCCGCGCATAGACCCCGCCAAACGTGTAGAGCGCGCCAAGCGCATCCCGGTAAAACATGGAAGACAGGAGGAAGTTCAGCAGGCTTTTGCGCCCCACGACGCCTTTCAGGCTTTGCTTGAGATCCTGGATCGCCCCACCCCAGCTGCCATCGCGATTAGGCTCGCTTTCGCGCACAAACGCGAAATACGGGACCATAAAGACAACGAACCAAAGCGCGATGAAGGGCCCCACTGCGCGCGTGCCCTCGCTCTGGCTGCCGTCGAGGCCGAAGGGCGGCGAATTGCCCAAGAGCGTGCGTCCCTCCGAGATCTCAAAGAAAAAGATCAGCATGATGAAGAGCGACAGCACGCCGCCCCAGTACCCAAGCGCTGCGCCGTCACCCGAGATCTTGCCCACTTCTTCCTTTGAGCCCAGTGACGGCAGGATCGCATTGGTGAAGATGAGCGCGTATTCCGCCGCGATGAACGCGATCGAGAACATCACCAGGCAAAAGAGCCAGTTCGATCCGTCCGGCAGCATGTACCAGAGCGACCATGCGCCAAGGACATAGAGAATGGAAAAGCCGATCATCCATGGAAGCCGCCTGCCCGTGGAATCCGCGTAGGCCCCCAAGATGGGAGCCGTAAACGCGATGAAGAGACCGGCGAAGGTCTGCCCCAGAGACCAGATCGATTGAGCATCAGCGTCTGCGGCCTGCTCGGTCGCGCCGCCGGCCAGAAAGAAATCCGCCAGAACGCCCGCAAAATAGGGCCCGAAGATGAAAGTGAGACCCAGCGTGTAAAAGGGCTGCGTGGCCCAGTCGAAGGCCATCCAGCCCCAGATGCGTTTGCGCGTGGCGGTTGTCGACATCATACCCCTCCCAAGGATGCGCTCATTAGCGTCGGGAGTGGGGCAGGCAGCAAGAAAAACTGGGCGTCAGTTCTGCATCGGTGGCCAGGGGCGTTGCGCTTCGGCCTCTGTCCAGGCGGTGATCCATGCTGGCAGTTCAGGGGACTTTTCCTCTGCCCCGATGGCGACGGCCACCTCGGATGTGGGTACACCTCGATGCTTGTGCACCACGGCAGTGCGGAACAGGACGTGGCTTGCGCATTCGCCAGAGCGCTTGAACATGCCTTGTTCGAAGTAGGTAAAGCGGTCGTCCCAACCCACGAGTTTCGTGCGCATCTCGTATCGCTCAAAGGGAACAAGCCGCTTGCGATACCGGATGGAGGCACCGGCCACGGCAAACCCCCATTCGCGCTCTCGCAGGATCTGCCAGAGCCCAATGCGCTGGGCCATCTGGAAGCGGCCCATCTCATACATCGTCAAAATGCGGCCGTTGTTCATCTCCAGAAAGATGTCGCAGTCGAGAAGCGACACGCGGTGCTGTGAGACATGCGTGTCGTGGATGCCCATCGTCGGCAAACTGCGGCCTGTGATGAAAGTGTGTGTGAGACGAAGCCAGGGGTACATGAGGGCACAGATGCGTGCCTTTACGTGCGCGTCAATGCGAGGGCCCGCTTGCCCTAGGGGCAAGTTCCGCAACGGAACATTCTTGTACCGGCGAGGTCCGCACTCTAAGTGACGCCCACGACGCAGGAGCTCCCAATGACCAGTCTCTTCCAAATCCTGATGCTTCTTCTTGATGTGGCGACGTTCTTTATCTTCGCACATTTCATCATGAGCTGGCTCATATCCTTCAGTGTCCTGAACATTCGGCAGCCTTTGGTGAGCCAGATCTGGTACGGGCTGCAGCGTATCCTTGAGCCGCTCTATGGGCCTCTGAGGCGTGTGCTGCCTCAGACGGGCGGGCTCGATTTCGCGCCTCTGGTGGCGCTTCTCCTGATCTATGCGCTGCGGATCATCCTCACGAACAACGCGGGCGCGTTCATCTAGCCTGACCTCCTGCACCGCGGAATTTGCCGAGGCTTTTGGCGGAAGCCCCATTTTGGCTGTGTCCGATACTGTTTCGGGCCGCTCAGGCGCTCTGCGGCCTTGTTCAGCGAATCTTAATGTGGGACCACCAAGGAAAGAGCAGTTTTAGACAAAAGAGACAGGTTGCCCGCCATGGAGGAAACCCTCCGCGACGTTTTCGGCTTTGATGCTTTCCGCCCCGGGCAGGAAGATATCGTACGCGCTGTCGCGGCTGGCGAGGATGTTCTCGCGATCATGCCCACGGGCGGCGGCAAATCCCTGTGTTTCCAGCTGCCCGCGCTCATGCGCGAGGGCGTCACGGTCGTCATCTCTCCCCTCATCGCGCTTATGCGCGATCAGGTCCGGGCGCTTCAGGAGGCCGGTGTCGAAGCCGGTGCGCTGACCTCCAACAATACCGAGGAAGAAACGGCAGAGGTTTGGCAGGCCCTCGACGCGGGCCGCCTCAAGCTCCTCTACATCGCGCCGGAACGGCTTGGAGCCGGGTCAGCCATGGGCATGCTGCGGCGCATAGGCGTCACGCTCATTGCTGTGGACGAGGCGCATTGCGTCTCTGAATGGGGCCATGATTTTCGCCCAGATTATCTGCGCGTTGGCGAGTTGCGTCGTGCGCTCGGCGTCCCGCTTGCCGCCTTCACGGCGACCGCCGATGCGGAGACGCGGGCCGAGATCGTGGAAAAGCTCTTTCAGGGTCAGGAGCCGCGCCTCTTTCTCCACGGTTTCAATCGACCGAACCTGCATCTTGCTTTCCAGCCCAAGGTGAAACCGCGCGAGCAGATCCTCGCTTTTGCAGCCGCCCGCAAGGGGCAGTCCGGCATCGTTTACTGCGGCACGCGTGCCAAGACGGAATCTCTTTCGGCAGCGCTCCGCGCTGAGGGCCACGGCGCGTGCCACTATCATGGTGGCATGGAGGCAGAAGAGCGGCGCATCGTCGAGGCCCGCTTTCAGCGCGAGGACGGCCTTATCGTTGTGGCCACCGTTGCCTTTGGCATGGGCGTCGACAAGCCGGACATTCGCTGGGTAGCCCACGCAGATCTGCCCAAGAGTATCGAGGCCTATTACCAGGAAATCGGCCGGGCGGGCCGCGATGGTGCACCGGCCGAGACGCTTACGCTGTTTGGGCCCTCTGACATCTCGCTGCGGCGTCAGCAAATTGATGAGGGGCTCGCCTCGCTCGAGCGCAAGGCGGCAGATCACGGCCGCCTCAACGCGTTGCTCGGGCTTGCGGAGGCTCTCACGTGTCGGCGGGCGAAGCTGCTTGAATACTTCGGGGATGCGCCGGCCCCCTGCAGCGGCTGTGATCTTTGCGACAAACCCGCCGAAGTGGCGGATGGAACGACACCGGTGCGCATGGCGCTCTCGGCCATCCTGCGCACCGGGGAGTACTTCGGCGCCGGACACCTCATCGACATTCTCCTGGGGGCAAGTACCGACAAGATCCGCCAGAAGGGGCATGACGGGCTTCCCACCTACGGGGTGGGGAAGGAGTGGACGAAGCCTCAGTGGCAGGCGATCTTCCGCCAGATGATGGGCCACGATCTCGTGCGCCCCGATCCTGAGCGCTTTGGTGCGCTGCGGATGACAGAACGGGCGCGCCCGATCCTGCGAGACGAGGAAAAGATCTCTCTGCGGCTCGACACGATCCGCGCCGCAAAGGGCCGCCCGGAGCCAAAGAGCCTTGTGAGCGAAGACGCAGCGCCCCTCCTGTCGCTTCTCAAGGCAAAACGCCGTGAACTGGCGGAGGCTGCCAAGGTGCCCGCCTACGTCATCTTTGCAGACCGAACCCTCATCGAAATGGCCGAGACACGCCCCACAACGCTCGACGACATGGCCGGTATCACGGGGATCGGTGCCAAAAAGCTGGAACGCTATGGCTGTGCTTTCCTGAGTGTCGTTGCCAGTGACGCGCCGGAGATGCACCCCTCCCGCCGCAAGCTCGCCGGAAGTGCCGCGGGCGAAGTCTTTGACCAGCTGATGAACGCGCAAACAGAGCTTCAGCGCGGGCCCCTTGGCACGCTCAAGCCCATGAACTGCACGCAATCCACGCTGCGCCAGATCGCGGAACGCAGACCCACCACGCTCGATGATCTCGAACGGATCCAAGGCATGGGCCCGCACAAGACGGAGCGCTTCGGAGAGGCGTTTCTTGAGATCCTGAAAGCATCTTGAGGCCGCAGCTCCCGCGGCTAGTTCAGGAAGAAAGGAGGCCCCATGCTCACAGTGATTTCCCCGGCCAAGCGGCTCGATTGGGCCGACGTGCCTCGCAGCGATCTGACCCGCCCGGACTATGAGGCCGACGCCATGCGCCTGGCTAAGACAGCGCGCAACCTGACCCTCAAGGGCCTGCAAGACCTCATGGACATCTCTCCAGATCTCGCGCGGCTCAACCGGGATCGTTTCAAGGCCTTTTCTGAGGCACCCGAGGCGGATGCGCTCCGGCCAGCGGCCTTTGCCTTTGCCGGTGATACCTATCAGGGGCTGGAGGCGTCGACGCTGTCAGAGGACGATCTGCGCTGGGCGCAATCACACCTGCGCATCCTGTCGGGGCTCTACGGGCTTTTGCGGCCGCTCGATCAGATCCAGGCGTACCGGCTCGAGATGGGATCAAAGCTCAAGACGCGCCGCGGCGGCTCTCTTTACGCCTATTGGGGCAAGGCGATCGCGAAAGCCCTGAATGCGCAGGCCGAACAAGTGGGGGCGCACACCCTCGTCAATTGCGCGAGCCAGGAATACTTCGGCGCGGTCGATCTCAAGGCACTGAAGCTCGACGTCGTGACGCCCGCGTTCTTTGAGGAGAAGGACGGCACCGCCAAGATGGTGAGCTTTTTTGCCAAACGCGCCCGCGGGGCGATGGCCCGCTTTGTCGTTCAGAACCGAGTCACCGACCGCGAGGGCCTGAAGGACTTCGATCTGGGGGGTTACCGGTTCTCACCAGAAAAGAGCGGCGGTGCGACACTCGCCTTTACTCGACCCTATCCGGATGCTGCGAAGGCCGCCTGAAGCGGCCCAAGCGCGCATGGATTAAAGGCGTTCGATCGCCACGGCGATCCCTTGCCCGCCCCCGATACACATCGTGCACAGTGCCTTTGCCCCGCCGATACGTTCGAGCTCGTGCATGGCTTTGACCATGATGATGGCGCCTGTTGCGCCCACCGGGTGACCCAGAGCGATCGCGCCGCCGTTGGAATTCACCTTCGCGCCATCGAGGCCGAGCTCCTTGTTGACGGCCAGGGCCTGGCTCGCGAAGGCCTCGTTTGACTCGATCACGTCGAAGTCCTCAACGCTGAGCCCGGTTTTCTCGAATAGGTTGCGCACCGCGGGCACCGGGCCAATGCCCATGACCTCGGGGCGCACACCCGCATGGCCGTAGCCGAGGATGCGGAATTTGGCCTTCAGCCCTGCGCTGTCTGCGGCCTCTGCGCGGGCCAGCACAATCGCGGCGGCCCCGTCGTTAATGCCTGAGGCATTGCCTGCCGTCACCGTTCCGTCCTTTTGAAAGACAGGACGCAGGCTCGCCAGTTTTTCGGCGCTCGTGGCTTTCGGATGCTCGTCACGGGTAAAGGCGACCATCTCACGCTTCACCCGCACTTCGACGGGCGCGATTTGCGCGTCAAAGAGCCCCTGCTCCAGCGCTCTTGCGGCGCGGGTCTGGCTCTCCAGTGCAAAAGCATCCTGATCATCGCGCGTGATCTGGTGCTCGGAGGCGACGTTTTCCGCCGTCACGCCCATGTGGCCCGTGCCAAAGGGGCAGTTGAGTGCGCCGAGCATCATGTCGAGTGTCTTCACATCCCCCATCTTTGCGCCCCAGCGCTGACTTGGGATCACGAAAGGCGAGCGGCTCATGTTTTCCGCCCCGCCTGCGAGGCCGAACTCCGCGTCTCCGAGGGCAAGCGACTGGAAAACTGACACTATTGCCTGCAAGCCCGAGCCGCAGAGCCTGTTGACGTTCATCGCGGGCGTGCCTTCGGGGATGCCCGCGTCCATGGCCGCCACGCGGCTCAGATACATGTCCTTCGGTTCTGTATTGATGACATGGCCAAAGGCGACATGGCCGATCTGGCCGCCCTCGACGCCCGCGCGTTCCATGGCCGCTTTGGCCGCGACGGCACCCAGTTGGATCGGGGGTGTTCCGGCCAAGGCGCCGCCGAATGTTCCGATGGCTGTGCGGGCGCCGCCCAGGATCACGATGTCGCTCATTCTACTCTCCTTTTGGCCCGGCCGGGGTGAGCGGGCTGTGGGTTAGTCCATCTGCAATGGCCGCGCGAAAGGCGGCTGAGTCTGAGAGCCGCGCGAGCGCCTCTTCCTCAAACGCCAATGCCAGCGGCAGGATTTCGGCGACAAGGCCCGCCCCGGCGGGGCTAAGACTGAGGCTCAGGAGCCGTTTGTCAGCCGCTCCCGGGGATCTTTCGACAAGGCCCCGCGCCTCGAGCCGCGCCACGGCCCGGGAGACGCGTGACTTCTCAAGGTCGGCTTCCTTGTGGATGTCGCGAACGCTGCAGCTTCCCGCGTCATGGAGGTGGGCCAGCACGCGCCACTCTGCCACGGTGATCCCGAAGCGCGTCTCGTAGATCGCGGCAAACCCGCGTGACATGCGGCCCGCCAGCACCGAAAGCTGGTAGGGGAGAAACGCCTCGAGCTTGAAATCCGTCATGGCCCGGTATTTGGAGCGCTGCCGCGAGAAGGGAAAGCGAAAACGTCGCGCGAGGTCGTTTGCAGGCTTTTGCCCCTGCGCGTATGCGGCACACTAGAGTGAGAGGAGCCTGCCATGACAGACCGATTCCGCGCCCATATCACCCGAGAGCTCGACAGTATCGAGGCCGAGGGGCTTATGAAACGCGAGCGCCCGATCAGCGGCCCGCAAGGTGCGCGGATAGAGGTAGGCGGTGCGCCGCTGCTGAACCTCTGCGCCAACAATTACCTTGGTCTTGCAGATCATCCGGCGCTGGCTGCGGCCGCCTCTGAGGCGATGGAGACAAACGGATACGGGATGGCCTCCGTGCGTTTCATCTGCGGGACGGCGACACTCCATGAGGAGCTTGAGGCCCGCCTTGCCCGCTATCTGGGGATGGAAGACAGCATCCTTTTTGCGGCCTGCTTTGACGCGAATGGCGGGGTCTTCGAGCCGCTCTTTGGGCCCGAAGACGCCATCATTTCGGACGCGCTCAACCATGCCTCCCTCATTGACGGGATCCGCCTCTGCAAGGCGCAGCGCTTCCGCTACAAGACCAACGATATGGCCGATCTGGAGGCGCAGCTGCGCGCAGCGCAAGACGCACGGTTTCGTATTATCGTCACGGACGGTGTCTTTTCGATGGACGGGACCATCGCGAACTTGCCCGAGATAACGCGCCTCGCCCGGCAGTACGACGCCATGACGCTCGTCGACGATTGTCACGCCACGGGCTTCATGGGGCCCAAGGGTGCGGGCACGCACGTCCATTGCGGCGCGGAGGTCACGCTTCTGACCGGCACGTTGGGCAAGGCACTCGGTGGCGCGATGGGGGGCTACGTCGCTGGTCCCGCGCCCCTGATCCAGATGCTGCGCCAGCGCGCGCGGCCCTATCTCTTTTCGAATGCGCTCCCTCCCGCTGTGGTGGCAGCCTCGCTCAAGGCGCTTGATCTGGTGGAGGAAGGGGACGAGCTCCGCGCGCGGCTTTTTGAGAACGCGGAGTATTGGCGCGCGGGTCTGACAAAGCTCGGCTTCACGCTTCTTCCCGGAGAGCATCCGATCATCCCCGTGATGCTCGGCGAGGCGCCCTTGGCGCAAAAGATGGCGGCGCGGCTCTTCGAGCTCGGTGTCTACGTCTCCGGCTTCTTCTTCCCAGTTGTGCCCAAGGGGCAGGCGCGCATCCGCACGCAGATGAATGCTGCCCTGACGCAAGAGGATCTGGATGCGGGTCTTGCGGCCTTTGCCCAAGCCGGGCGGGAGCTCGGTATCATTCCCGAGGCATCTGGGGGGGCAGTGTCGTGACCGGAGCAAACACCATGCGCGCGCTCGCCAAAGAGCGCCCGGAAGAGGGGCTCTGGATGGGGACGTATCCAGTGCCGGAGATCGGACCGAGCGACGTGCTCATCCGTGTGAAGGCGACAGGGATCTGCGGGACAGACATCCACATCTGGAACTGGGACGAGTGGGCTGCCTCCACGGTGCCGGTTCCCATGATCACCGGCCATGAATTTGCCGGAGAGATCGTGGACATGGGGGCACAGGTCAAAGGGCTCTCGCTTGGGCAGCGCGTCAGCGGGGAAGGGCACCTCATCGGCACGACCTCCCGCCAATCGCGGGCAGGGCGCTTTCACCTCGATCCGGCGACGCGCGGGATCGGCGTGAATGAGCAGGGCGCTTTTGCAGAGTACCTACGCCTCCCCGCCTTTAACGTTGTGCCGCTTCCGGACGATATCCCGGACGAGATCGGGGCGATCCTCGATCCCCTTGGCAACGCAGTCCATACGGCGCTGAGCTTTGATCTCCTCGGTGAAGATGTTCTCGTGACCGGGGCTGGCCCCATCGGGATCATGGCGGCAGCCGTCGCGCGCCATGCCGGGGCCCGCCACGTGGTGATCACCGACATCAACCCAGCGCGCCTCGCGCTTGCAGCCGAGGTGGCCGATGTTCGACCGGTCAACGTCGCTGAAGAAGACCTGCAAGACGTCATCTCAGAACTCGGCATGAAAGAGGGTTTTGACGTGGGTCTCGAGATGTCGGGTAATCAGCGCGCGCTCGATCAGATGGTGGACGCGCTCGTGATGGGCGGGCGTATCGCGCTCCTCGGGATCCCGCCCGGCAAGAGCCCGGTGGATTGGTCGCGCATCGTTTTCAAGGCCATCACGATCAAGGGCGTCTATGGCCGCGAGATCTTTGAGACCTGGTACAAGATGATCGCGATGCTTCAGAACGGTCTCGATGTGAGCCGTGTGATCACCCACCGCTTCCCGGCTTCTGACTTTGTCACGGGGTTTGAGACGATGAAGAGCGGGCAATCCGGCAAAGTGGTGCTCGACTGGCGCTGAGCTTGACCTCGTTGCAGGTGCAACGATATCCTCGCGCAGGAGGATCGCCATGAACACTCAAAGCCTGCCCTCATCGATGATCCAAGCGCCGAGCCTGCCCGGCCCGCATGAGGGCTACATGCCCGGCTTTGGTAATGACTTTGTGACCGAGGCTTTGCCCGGCGCGCTGCCGCAGGGCATGAACTCCCCGCAGCGCGTGAACTACGGGCTCTATGCCGAGCAGCTGAGTGGCACAGCATTCACCGCGCCCGGCCCGGAACGCACGTGGTGCTACCGCATTCGCCCGTCCGTGAAGCACACCCATAGGTTCAGAAAGATCGAGCTGCCCTATTGGAAGTCAGCGCCACTGATTGACCCCGACATCCTTTCGCTCGGGCAATATCGCTGGGACCCGGTCGATGCACAGGGCGCTACGACATGGCTGACCGGCATGCGCACGATGACGACAGCCGGGGACGTCCACACACAAACAGGCATGGCCGCGCATATCTATCTGGTCACCGAGAGCATGGTAGACAGCTATTTCTACTCTGCCGACAGCGAGCTTCTCGTCGTGCCGCAGCAGGGGCGACTGCGCTTTGCGACGGAATTAGGAATAATCGACGTAGAACCGCAAGAAATTGCCATTTTGCCCCGTGGTCTCGTCTACCGGGTCGAGGTGCTCGAAGGGCCCTGCCGAGGGTTTGTCTGCGAAAACTATGGTCAGAAGTTCGCGCTGCCGGACCGTGGTCCCATCGGGGCGAACTGCCTGGCCAACCTGCGCGATTTCAAGGCGCCCGTCGCGGCCTTCGAGGATCGCGAGGTGGAAAGCACGGTCACCGTCAAATGGTGTGGAAGCTTTCATGAGACCACAATCGCGCAAAGCCCGCTCGACATCGTGGCCTGGCACGGCAATTACGCGCCGCTCAAATATGACCTCAAGACCTACTGCCCCGTGGGGGCGATCCTCTTTGACCACCCCGATCCATCGATCTTTACTGTGCTCACCGCGCCCTCGGGCGTTCCGGGCACGGCAAACATCGATTTCGTCCTCTTTCGGGAGCGTTGGCTCGTGGCCGAAGACACCTTCCGCCCGCCGTGGTACCACAAGAACGTCATGTCTGAACTCATGGGCAATATCTACGGGCAATACGATGCCAAGCCCCAGGGCTTCGTGCCGGG
>JBCBME010000001.1:0-31173 GCA_039822945.1 Pseudomonadota bacterium | reverse complement strand
AGGCGCAGCACGCCGCCGACCAGCTCGCGCGCAACACGGAAACCCTCACCGATCTCATCGCCTTTGAAAACGGGGGCGACGACGCCCAAACCCGCTTTGCCCGCAACGTGCTGGGCCGGGTGCTGAACTACGCCGCAGCCCTCCTGCCCGACGTGACCGACACGCCGCAGGACATCGATGACGCCATGAAGATGGGCTTCAACTGGATCCGCGGCCCCTTCGAGATGATCGATGCGTTGGGCGCAGACACCGTGGCCACGCTGGCGCGGGAAGCGGGCGCCGACGTCGCCCCCGCGCTCACGGACACGGCCCCCTTCTACAAGGCCGATGGCGCGCTCCACGTGCGCACGACATCAGGCTACCGCCCCGTGGCGCTGCCCCCCGGCACGCAACGCTTTTCCCTCACCCGCAAGACGCTTGCGCCGATGGCCGAAAACGCGGCGGCGAGCCTCTGGGATCTGGGTGGCGTCCGTCTCGTGGAGTTCCACTCCAAGGCCAACGCCTTGACCGGTGAGAGCATGGCCATCGTCCATGCCGCCGCGGACGATCCCGGTCGCGGCATCCTCATCCACAATGATGCACAGCACTACTCCGCCGGCGTCGATCTCAACCGCTTCGCCGCCTTCATCGAGGCGGAAGCGTGGGACGAGATGGACGCCTTCCTCGACGATTTCCAGCAAGCGGTGCTGAAGCTGAAATACGCCCCCGTCCCCGTCATCGGCGCGCCTTCCGGCCTCGCCCTCGGCGGCGGGTTCGAAGTGCTGCTTCACTGCGACGCCCTCGTCACCCACGCCAATTCCGTGCTGGGTCTCGTGGAGGCCGGCGTGGGTCTCGTCCCGTCCGGCGGCGGCGTGAAGGAAACCCTCGCCCGGTGGGCCAAGGGTAACACTCCCGAAGACGCCGCCTGGAACGCCTGGATGCAAGTGGGCTACGGCAAAACCGGGGCGAGCCCGGAGGAGGCGACAAACCTCCGCTACTTCCTGCCCGACCGCGACCGCTCCGTGATGAACCGCGACAAGCTCATCACCGCGGCCACTGCCTTCATCGACGAAATGGCGGAGGGCTATCAGGCCCCGCCCGAGCCGCACTTCCTCCTGCCGGGCATGAGCCTCCTTGAGAAGATGGACACCTTCATGTCCGACGGTGTCGCCAAAGGGTGGTTCACCCCGCACAACAAGACGACCGCCATGGAGATCGCCACCATCGTGGTGAACACTGAGTCTGATCACGCCCTCGAGCAGTCTGAGCAGGACCTCCTCGACCGCGAACGCGCCGCCTTCCTGCGCCTGGCCAAGACAGCGGAATCGAAGGCCCGCATCGACGGCGTCCTCACCGGGAAAGATGTACAAAACTAGGCAAAACGCACCCGCGCCCTTGTACAAATCAGCCCCTGCGGCACCTCTCAGCCCGATCGCCCCGGCAGCGGGCTGAACGCCGCATCAGCGCCTCAAGACGCATCGATTGTCGGTGCCGAATGAAATTTTGCCGCCTTTTTTCACGTGCGGGCTTGCAAGATCGCGTAATTACCCCCTCAATATCCACGCGATTGACCAGGGAGGCGACCATGGACGGCAATATCAACGACATCAGCCAAATCATCGAGCGCGACCGCGCCCATGTCTGGCATCACCTGATCCAACACGCCCCCTTCGAGACCGTCGACCCCAAGATCATCGTCGAGGGCAAAGGCATCCGCGTCTGGGATCAGGACGGCAAGGAGCACATCGATGCCGTCTCCGGCGGTGTCTGGACCGTCAATGTCGGCTATGGCCGCGAGCGCATCGCCAACGCCGTCCGCGACCAACTGGTGAAGATGAACTTCTTTGCCGGGGCTGCAGGCTCCATCCCCGGGGCTACCTTCGCCGAGATGCTCATCGACAAGATGCCCGGCATGAGCCGCGTCTATTACTCGAATTCGGGCTCCGAGGCGAACGAGAAGGCCTACAAGATGGTCCGCCAGATCGCCCACAAGCGCTACGGCGGCAAAAAGCACAAGATCCTCTACCGCGAGCGGGACTACCACGGCACCACGATCGGCTGCATGGCCTCGGGCGGCCACCACCAGCGCAACGCACAGTATGGCCCCTTCCCCGAAGGCTTCATTCCGGTTCCCCACTGCCTCGAATACCGCGCCCATGAGCAGGATTGGGCCAAAGGGCTCAGCGGCGAAGATTATGGCGTGGCCGCCGCCAACGAGATCGAAAAGGTGATCCTGCGCGAAGGGCCCGACACCGTGGGCGGCCTCATCCTCGAGCCCGTCACCGCGGGCGGCGGCGTCATCCCCCCACCCCCGGCCTACTGGGACCGCGTGCAGGAGATCTGCAAGGAATACAGCGTCCTTCTCATCATCGACGAGGTCGTGTGCGGCGTGGGCCGGACGGGCACTTGGTTCGGCTTCCAGCAGTACGGCGTGACGCCCGATATCGTGACAATGGCCAAAGGCGTGGCCTCGGGATACGCCGCGATCTCTTGCACTGTGACGACCGAAGAGGTCTTCCAGATGTTCAAGGATGACGCGTCCGATCCGCTGAACTATTTCCGCGACATCTCCACCTTTGGTGGATGCACCGCAGGCCCGGCTGCTGCGATCGAGAACATGCGCATCATCGAGGAGGAGGACCTCCGCGCCAACACGGACGTCATGGGCGCGCGCTTCCTCGACAACCTCACGGGCCTGGCGGAGAAACACGCCGTCATTGGCGACGTTCGGGGCAAGGGCCTCTTCTGCGGAGCCGAGCTTGTGGCCGACCGGGAGACGCGTGAGCCCGCGCCAGAGGCGCAGGTGCAAGCAGTGGTCAAAGACTGCATGGCGCAGGGCCTCGTCATCGGCGCCACCAACCGCAGCTTTGAGGGCAAGAACAACACGCTGTGCTTCTCGCCCGCGCTGATTTCGACCGCCGACGACATCGACGCCATCACTGCTGGCGTGGATGAGGCGCTGACGCGAGTCTTCGGCTAAGCCGACCGGTTTTGCAATTTTTGAGACGCGCCAATCCATTTTGGCGCGTTTTCGTCGTGATTTTGCACGAAAATGAAATTTTCAGGAGAATTTTCACTAGCGAGAATCTTGCGAGCCCCCTACAAGTAGCTCGACATCAGCGCGCGGCTGTGGCCGCTTGGATCGAGGTTCGCCCCCATGAAAATGACGACAGAAGAAGCTTTTGTGAAGGTATTGCAGCGTCACGGGATTGCGCATGCCTTTGGGATTATCGGGTCTGCGATGATGCCGATTTCGGATTTGTTTCCTCAGGCGGGGATCACGTTTTGGGATTGCGGGCATGAGGGTTCGGCGGGGTTCATGGCGGATGGCTACACCCGCGCCACCGGCAAGATGTCGATGATGATCGCCCAGAACGGGCCAGGCATCACCAACTTCGTCACCGCCGTCAAAACCGCCTATTGGAACCACACGCCGCTTTTGCTCGTCACGCCTCAGGCCGCCAACAAGACCATCGGTCAGGGCGGCTTCCAGGAGGTGGAGCAGATGGCGCTCTTTGAGGACATGGTGGCCTATCAGGAGGAGGTGCGTGACCCCTCCCGCGTGGCCGAAGTGCTGACCCGCGTCATCGCCCAGGCCAAGCGCCTCTCGGGTCCGGCACAGCTCAACATCCCGCGCGATATGTGGACGCAAGTCATCGACATCGAGATCCCCGAGCCCATCGAGTTCGAGCAGTCCCCGGGCGGCGAGAACTCGGTCGCGGCGGCGGCGGCGCTTTTGTCGGAGGCGCAGAACCCGGTGATCCTGAACGGCGCGGGCGTTGTGCTGTCTGCGGGCGGGATCGCGGCGAGCCAGGACCTCGCCGAGCGCCTCGATGCGCCGGTCTGCGTGGGCTATCAGCACAACGATGCCTTCCCGGGCAACCACCCGCTCTTTGCTGGGCCGCTGGGCTATAACGGCTCGAAGGCGGGGATGGAGCTGATCAAGGACGCCGACGTCGTGCTCTGCCTCGGCACGCGCCTGAACCCGTTCTCGACGCTGCCGGGCTACGGCATGGAATACTGGCCCGCAGAGGCCAAGATCATCCAGGTCGATATCAACCCCGACCGGATCGGGCTCACCAAGAAGGTCACCGTGGGCATCGTGGGCGACGCCGCCAAGGTGGCGCGCGGGATCCTGGGCAAGCTTGCGCCCACGGCCGGCGATGCGGGCCGCGAGGCGCGCAAGCAGCACATCGCCCAGACCAAGAGCACCTGGAAGCAGCAGCTCACCGAGATGACCCACGAAGATGACGATCCCGGCACCAGCTGGAACGCGCGTGCGCGTCAGGCCAAGCCCGACTGGATGAGCCCGCGCATGGCGTGGCGCGCGATCCAGCAGGCGCTGCCGCGGGCGGCGATCATCTCGTCGGATATCGGCAACAACTGCGCCATCGGCAACGCCTATCCGGACTTCGATGAGGGGCGTAAGTATCTGGCACCGGGGCTTTTTGGGCCCTGCGGCTACGGTCTGCCCTCGATTGTGGGCGCCAAGATCGGCCAGCCCGACATCCCCGTGGTGGGCTTTGCCGGCGACGGGGCCTTCGGCATTGCCGTCACCGAGCTCACCGCCATCGGGCGCAGCGAATGGCCCGCCATCACGCAGATCGTCTTCCGCAACTACCAGTGGGGCGCGGAGAAGCGGAACTCGACGCTGTGGTTTGAAGACAACTTCGTGGGCACCGAGCTCGACGAAGGCGTCAGCTACGCAGGCATCGCCCAGGCCTGCGGGCTCAAGGGCGTGGTGGCGCGCTCCATGGACGAGCTCACCGCGGCCCTCAACCAGGCGATCATCGACCAGATGGAGCACGGCAAAACGACCCTCATCGAGGCCATGATCAACCAGGAACTCGGCGAACCCTTCCGCAGAGACGCCATGAAAAAACCCGTCCAGATCGCAGGCATCAACCCAGAAGACATGATCCAACAACAATCAGCCCAGGCCGCGGAGTAGCCGCGTGGCGCATTCAACAATCCTCGTCCTGAATGCTGGGTCGTCCTCCATAAAATTCGCGGTCTTTGGCGCGAAGCTCGAGCCGCTCACCTCTGGGATTGCCGCCGAAATCGGAGGCACGTCCTTTCTGATGCGCGATGGTAAGCGCCGCCAGACGCCTTTCATCGATCATCAGTCCGCACTTGAGGCGATCATCGCTGAGCTCGACGGGGCGGGCCACGGCGTAAAGACGCTGCGTGCCGCGGCGCATCGCGTCGTGCATGGCGGTCGCAAGCTCGCGGCACCGGTTCGCATCACGGACGATGTGCTGGCTGAAATCCAGAGCTGCACGCCACTGGCACCACTCCATAACCCGCACAACCTGTCGGCCATTCTTTCCTTGCGACGGCTGGCGCCTGAACTTCCGCAATTTGCCAGTTTCGATACGGCCTTTCACGCAACAAATCCGGACGTGGCCACGCGCTATGCCATTCCGCGCATGATGGAGACGAAGGGAATCCGTCGATACGGCTTCCATGGTCTCTCATATGCGTCGCTCGTGATGCGCTTGCCGGAGGTCTCGGGTGAGGCACTCCCGTCGCGGCTCCTGGCGTTCCATCTCGGCAATGGTGCGAGCGTGGCCGCGATCAAGAACGGCAAGAGCATTGCCACGACCATGGGATATTCCCCCCTCGACGGCCTTACGATGGGCACGCGTTCAGGAGGTATCGATGCCAATGCTGTGCTGCGTCTCGTGGAAGAGAATGGCCTTGAGCGGACAAAGAGCATCCTCAACCACGAAAGCGGGCTATTGGGGCTTTCCGGGGGCAAGTCTGACATGCGTAAGCTTATGCTCGATCCATCTGCCGACAGCGCCTTCGCGATTGATCACTTCTGCTATTGGACCACGCGGCATGCGGGATCATTGATCGCTGCGATGGAGGGGCTTGATGCGGTGGCCTTCACCGGTGGGATTGGAGAGAACGCAACTGCTGTTCGGGCTGCCATCTGTCGCTCTCTTGAGTGGCTTGGTCTGGCCCTGGATCCTGATCGCAACGCGTCCGGCGCCTCCCGGCTTCACGCAAAGAGCTCTGCAATTGGCATCTGGCTTGTCCCCGCAGAGGAAGAGCGGATGATTGCATTGGACGCTCAAAGCCTGCTCGGCTAGCGAGCAGGCTTTGCCTAGGCCTCCGCGCGACGTAAGACATGTCATATGACAGTTCGACACTACCTCTCGGCCGAAGCGCTCGCGGCTCTGCCAAAAACCCTGAATGTCCACCCGGTGAATGCATCGGCGCGCAGGAGCATTTGCTCGCCTGGGGATGCAACGGGGCTGACCACCCTTGGGATCAACATCTTCGAGGTTGCTCCGGGCGACAAAAGCACCGAATTCCATGTCCATGCCTGCGAAGACGAAGCCGTTTACGTTCTCAGCGGCAAAGGCACCGCGCGGACAGGCGACGAGACGCACCCTGTCAATCCGGGCGATTTCATTGGCTACCCAAAAGGTGGCCCCGCTCATGAAATCCTGAATATGGGCACAGAACCACTCGTGCTTCTCGTCATAGGGCAGCGGCTCCCGGAGGATACGATCGAGTATCCTGACAAGGGCAAACGCCTCTACCGGTACGCGAATTGCCCCAGTGATCTGGTAGACACAGATCAGATCGTCACTCTGGACGATGCAGACTAAAGGCTCATGATGCCGGGTGCGCCAAGGGCCTCGTGACGTCTAGGCTCTCACCTCGAACGTCGCGCGCTGATCGCTCATGCCTCAACCGGGGGAAACCAGGTCAGTGATGAGTGATGGAGTGAGATCAAAACGCGTCCGTCGAGCTTGTGATAGGCAAAAGTGTAGTCAGCACGGGTCGCGTTCCCGTCGCCGTCGACGAATGTGTAGTGCCCCATATCCTTGTAGCCGAGCCCGCCAGCCTTGAGGATCGGACCCACGGCGCTTTGGAATTCCACCTTCTTCCAACCACGTTTGAGAAACCCGTTGTCCTGAGGATAGTCCGGGTTCCCGCCGACAAAGTACGCGCGCGCGCCAACGGCATCGAGACGGATGACATCTGCCAATGTCGGCTTGAAGAGGACTGGTTCGTCTGGGTCCCCGAAATCATAGAGTTCGAGAAGCTCTTCGACGTTTTGCTCGGTCACGCATCTGGCCCAAGCGCGCTGTGCGGCCACGACTTCTGCTTTGGTCATTGGTTCAAAGTTGCGCTCGGACACGGTCGATCTTCCTTTCTGCCGCTTGCGGTTGAATGACCGTCCACGGCCAAAAGGGAAGGGGACGATTGCGGCGCCGAGCGTTGCCTAGGGCAATATTCGGGCTTGAACAAGCGGTGCGGCCCGGCGGGGCCTCTTGGCTGATCTGGTTAAAGTATCGCGTGGCCGTCAGGGCCCCCGTGATTGCAATCGCACGGTCGAAGGTGTCGGACCTGGAAAAGGTTTGTCGCTAGCCGCCCATGCACCTGCGGAAATGCGCGGTAAGCAAGCATCGAAGAATGCGAGGAGTTGCACATGCAAAGTTTCAACATGGGGCAGGTCCCCGCAGCAACTTTCGGCAGTGGCCGGATCAGCAAGGTCCCAAGGATCGCCGACGGTTTATCATCCGGACCTGTGCTGATTGTTGCGGACGCAGCCCTCGCAGAGCTCGGCGTCACAGACGCCCTGACCGGGCCGTTGGCAGACGCTGGCCGCCCATTTGATTTGGCCGCCGTGGTGGCCGGCGAGCCGAAGATTGCGCTGGTCAATGAGCTTTGTGAACGGGCCCGGTCCGTCGGTGCGACGCTCATCATCGGCCTGGGTGGCGGTGCGGCGATGGATGCCGCAAAGCTTGTGGCCGCAATCACTCCTTCAGGCCAGCCTGCCGAGGACTTCGAGCTGGCTGCACAACCTTTGCCGAAGACGCAGCTTCCCTCCATCGCGATCCCAACCACCGCAGGTACAGGCTCCGAAGTCACGCGCACCTCCGTGATCTCGCAGCCCGATGGATCTAAGATCTGGTTCTGGGGCGAGGAACTCATGTTCTCGCAGGCGGTTCTTGATCCCGAGGTCACGCTCTCTTTGCCGCCGCACCTGACGGCGTGGACCGGTATCGATGCTGTGGCGCACGCGCTCGAAGGCGCGACGTCGCGCAACACCAGCCCCGCAGGACAGCTCTATGGCCTTGAGGCACTGCGCCTTCTTGCGGACGCTTTGCCCAAGGCAGTGGCAGATGGATCCGACATAGACGCACGCGCAAAGGTCCTTTGGGCGAGCATGGTGGCCGGGCTCGCTCTCCATAACTGCAACACCCATATGGGGCACAACATCAGCCATGCTCTTGGCTCACTTGTGCGCGTCCACCATGGGCTCGCGACCGGTCTGGCGCTCGAAGCCAGTCTTCCCTGGCTGGTGGCGCGTCCCGAGGGCGCAGACAATTACGCGCGCGCCGCACAAGCCTTGGGCGGGGCGCCGAGCGCTGACGCGCTGCCGGACGCTTTGGCGGCCTTGATGCGTGCATGCGGCATCGAGAAGGCGCTCCCTGCGGAATGCGCAGCGGTCACCGCTGAGGCGTTGGCACAGGAGATGAAGGCGCCCGCAAATGTTGGCATGGCTCAAAACTCAGCGTGCCCCGTAGGGGATCCAGAGATTGATCAGATGGCGGGCCTCATGATGGCAATGCCGGTTATGGCCGCGCGTGAGCTAGCATCGGGGTAGTCCGCATCGGTCCCGGGACGCTTGCCCATGTCATACATCCTTTACTCCTATCCTGACTGCGCAAGCCATGTGGTGCGGATGGTCCTCGAAGAGCTCGGTGCGGACTACCGAGACGAGACCGTCGATATGCAGGCCAATGCTCACCATGGTGAGGCATTCTTGCGTCTCAATCCGCGTGGGATGGTGCCGGTTCTGGTGGATGAGACCTCTGGAGCGATGCTGTCAGAAACAGGCGCAATCCTTGCGTTTTTGGCGGAACAGTCCGGGAAGCTTGCGCCGCCATCGTCCAGTGCGCGCGCGTATGCGCTTTTTCTTCAGCGGCTTTTCTTTCTGTCAAACACGCTCCATGCGGATGCTCAGCTTCAATACTACACGGAGCGGTACGTAGGGGATGTGTTGGCCGACGAGGTAAGGCCGAACATCCACGCCCGTATGCGCGCGCATTTTGCCATGCTGGATGCGGCCATCGCCGAGCAGGGCGGGCCATGGCTGTTAGGCACAGACTTAAGCGTGTGCGACTTCTACCTTGCGGGCTGCGCACGTTGGTCGCTTATCGCGCCGCGTCACGCCCCGCTTGAACCTGAGGCAGTGAACGGCCTGCCGCACCTTGAACGCCTTCTGGCAAATCTCGAGACGCGCGGCAGCGTGATCCGCGCCTTTACCTCGGAAGGGACCCCGAAGTCGGATTTCTTTCGTGCCCCGGTTCGCTCACCAACGACGGCATCGCCACCCGACTGACGCATGGGCGTGCGGGATAGCGGTGACAGTAGGTCCAAGGCACACAGAAGCGCCGAAGTTTTCGCCTTATCCAATCACTTGAGAACGCTGCATTTTTGCGACGGCAGCGGCACCAAAAGAGGGACGCCCGCTTTCGAACCCTAGCTCTGAGACCGTTTTTGTGATTGAAACCGCCTCGGTGGGGGCGCCTGAGGCGCATGATCGCATCTCTGAGATGCTGTGAGTGCGTGTTTGATCGGAGCGTGGGTAGGTGTGTTCCAATGAAAAAGACGTCTGAACGGTCCGGCAACGTGACCATCCAAATGGGCTCTGAGCGCAGCTTTGGGTTAGTGTTCACCGCCGTCTTCCTCATTATCGCGCTTTGGCCCGTGGTTTTTCACGGCGGCGGCATTCGGATTGTCTCGCTTGTTCTGGGCCTCGTGACGCTGGTCGTAACCCTTGGGCGACCCAGCCTCCTGGCCGTGCCAAACTACTGGTGGTTCCGATTTGGCATGCTTTTGAGCAAGCTTATGGCGCCGATTGCGATGGGGATTATCTTCTTCTTAGTCGTCACGCCTGTAGGCCTGATCCGACGCCTGCGGAACCGGGATCCTCTGAACCAAAAGCTCGACGCATCGCGCGAGAGCTATTGGATTATTCGATCCGAGGAAACGCATCCCGTAACGGGAATGACCAAACAATTCTGAAGATTTTACGTAGCTTGGGGTGAGATACGATGTTCTTTGTTGAGCTTTTTGACTTTCTGAAAACGCGGAAGAAATTCTGGATGCTGCCGATCCTCGCAATGATGGCGGCATTCGGTGGACTGATCGTGCTGACACAGGGAACGGCGGTTGCGCCCTTTGTGTACACGTTCTTCTAAGTCCAGCCGGGCAGGGGGCAGGGAAGGTCCCTGTCCCGCAAGCCTAGGGCCCATCGCATGACGGCCATCCTCGGTATTTCCTGTTTTTACCACGACAGTGCCGCAGCCCTCATCATCGACGGTGAGATCGTGGCTGCGGCGCAAGAAGAGCGCTTTACGCGCCTCAAGCACGATGCATCGTTTCCGCACCGTGCCATCGAATACGTTCTCAGCGAGGCCGGGCTCACCCTGAGCGAGGTCGCCCATGTCGCCTTCTATGACAAGCCGTTCCTGAAGTTTGAGCGGCTGATTGAGACCTACGCCGCCGTGGCCCCTCAGGGGTTCAAGAGCTTCTCGGTGGCGATGCCGGTGTGGTTGCGAGAAAAGCTCTTTCAAAAAAGCCTCATGCGAAAAGAGCTCCGCTCCATCGACAAAAGCTTCTCGCCCGGTCGGGAGACGCTTCTCTTCGCAGAGCACCACATGAGCCATGCTGCCTCGGCATTCTACCCATCACCCTTTGAGGAAGCCGTCGTGCTCACACTCGACGGTGTTGGTGAGTGGGCCACCGCCACGGTGGCCATCGGACGGGGCAAAAGCCTCGAGATCGTGAAGGAGATCCACTTCCCGCATTCGCTGGGAATGCTCTATTCGGCGGTGACTTACTATCTCGGGTTCAAGGTGAATTCGGGGGAGTACAAGGTCATGGGCCTTGCCCCTTACGGTGAGCCGCGCTTTGCCGATCTCATGCTTTCCAAGCTCGTCGATCTGAAGGACGACGGCTCTTTCCGCCTCAACCAGCGCTACTTCAACTACGTCTCTGGGCTGACGATGACGAACGCGGCCTTTGACGAACTTTTCGGTCGTGGGGTTCGCGAGGGGGAGGAGGGGCTTCTCGAGCAGTTTCACATGGATATGGCGGCTTCCGTTCAAGCGGTGACGGAAACGATCATAATGAAGATGACCCAATCGCTCGCTGCTGAATACGGGGTCCGTAACCTGTGCATGGCGGGCGGCGTGGCACTCAACTGTGTCGCAAACGGCAAGATCCTCCGGCAGGGAGCTTTTGATGACATCTGGATCCAGCCGGCTGCCGGGGATGCGGGGGGCGCCCTCGGTGCTGCGCTCACCGCCTGGCATCAGGAGCTTGGACAAGAGAGACAAGTTGAGCCTGCGCAACAGGATGCCATGAAGGGTGCCTATCTTGGGCACTTTTCGAGCAGGCCGAGATCGAGGCGCGGCTCACGGCCAGTGGTGCTGTCTTCGACGTTCTCGACGAGGCTGACATGATCTCGCAAACCGCCGATGCCCTTGCCGCGGGCAAGGCGGTGGGGTGGTTCAATGGGCGCATGGAGTTTGGCCCGCGCGCGTTGGGCGGGCGATCCATCCTCGGCGATCCACGTTCGGAGACGATGCAGAAGACGCTCAATCTGCGCGTTAAGTTCCGCGAGAGTTTTCGACCCTTCGCGCCTTCGGTGCTACGCGAGGATATGGCGGATTGGTTCGATCTCGACCATGACAGTCCCTACATGCTTCTTGTGGAGACGGTGCGTGCCGATCTTCGTCGCGAGATGACCGCTGAGGAAGACGCGCTCTTTGGCATCGACAAACTCAACGTAAAACGCTCCGAGATCCCGGCGGTGACCCATGTCGACTATTCGGCGCGGATCCAGACCGTCCATCAGGAGACGAACTCGCTCTACCACGCGCTCATCTCCGCCTTTAAGGCGCGCACGGGTTGCCCGGTGGTGGTGAACACCTCGTTCAATGTGCGGGGTGAGCCGATCGTCTGCACGCCCGAGGACGCGTTTCGCTGCTTCATGGGCACCGATATCGAGTTTCTGACAGTAGGGCGCTGCATTCTCCGCAAAGAGGATCAGGATCCCGCGCTCGCGGAAGATTACAAGAATAAGTACGAGCTCGATTGATCCATGAAAGGGGCGGTTGCAGGCTGGCTCGTGATCGTTGCGATCTTTGCGCTCTGTCTCGAGGTGTTTTCCTTTGCGATCCTGGCCGTTGTGCCGCAATTCCAGTCGCTGACCTTTCGGACACCCGACGTCACCCCAGCGCAGTACGAGGCTTACCTCGCCGAGCGCGACCCGGAACTTGGCTGGCCCAGCAAGGCTTGGCTCGCAGCCAACACCGACGAAAGAGGTGCACGCACCTCACCGGCAAACGCAGCCCTGGGCGACGCACGTCCGTGCGTCAGCGTCTACGGCGACAGTTTTGCTTTTGGTGACGAGGTGGAGGACGACGGCACATGGGCCAATTACCTTGCGGAGAATCTAGGCTGTCGCGTCGAGAGCTACGGCGTCGGCGGCTACGGGACAGATCAGGCTCTCTTGCGCTTTGAGCGCCATGTTGATGAAGGGCGCGACCTGGGCGAGGTGACCATCCTAACGCTCTATCCCGACAATCTGAACCGCAACGTCAATCAGTGGCGGTATCTCCTCTCGGGCGAACCTCTGAGTTTTAAACCAGCCTTTTACGTCACCGAAAGCGACGAGGTCGTGCTCGCACCGCTCTTTGATGGGGAGTATGACGCCGCAATGGCCGCGATGGATGCGCCCGCAACGGCCCTCCCAGCAGAGCTTTATGCGCCCGGCGCGCCTGGTTTGCGCCGCAGCGTTCGGGCCTCTTTTCCCTATACTCTCGCACTTACTAGGATCGCGGTGACGCTCGGGCAGAGCATTCGAAGCTTCGAGACCGACGGCAATCCGAACCACATCAACTATCCTGTGTACTTTGATAGCGCTGAAGGACCCTCGGAGGCCAAGCGGCGTGTGGCCGTGCACATCATCGAGAGGTTCGCGCGGCTTTGCGAAGAGGGCGGCCGCCGCTGCGCGCTTGTTCTCCTCCCTGACCCTGAGTTGGTCTACTTGCGAGACAGGGTAGGCAACCATGGCCTCAACACATGGCTGGGCCCCGCCGCGAGCGGTCTGACCTATCTCGACGCCACCGACGTTTTCGGTGACCTGTCAGACATCTGCGCGCATCTTACCAACGCCGCCGACTGCAAAGGGCATTACAGCCCCGCGGGCAATGCGCGCGTTGCGGAGTTTCTTCGCGAAGAGCTCTCGCTCGGACTACTGCGCGATTGACGGCCTAAGAGACTTCGATGCGTTCCCAACGCGCCAGAGATGCGAAAAGGGCAGGCGTCGTCTTCTTTCCGCCATGCATCTGCGCTAGCGCGAACGGGTCGCGACATTCCAAATGCGGAAGAAGGGAAAGACGAGGTGCGGGACAGGGGCGAAATGGAGCCGTCTAGGGGCGCAGGCCGCAAACGTGCGGCCTATGCCTATTACCTGTCGCCCAAATACCGCGAAGCCTTTCACTATGCCCTCCGCGCGGAGATGGAGGCGCGCGGACACGAATACCGTTTCCTCTACGCCAAAAGCTTTACAAACGAGGCCAAGGGCGACACCGTCCATATCCCATGGGCCGAGGACCGCCCGATGAAGGAGATCAGGATCCGTGGGCGGAGCCTCCTCTGGCACTCGATCTTCTCAGATGCTCGCGCGTTCGATCTTCTCATCACACAGCAGGAAAACAGGATCCTCACCAACTACGTGCTTCAGATCCTTGCGCCGATCTTCGGTTTTCGCATCGCGTTCTTCGGCCACGGAAAGAACTTCCAGGCCAAAAACCCGAACAGCCTGGCAGAGCGGTGGAAGCGGTTTTGGGCCACGAAGGTCCATTGGTGGTTCGCCTATACCGACAGCTGCGCAGACTTGGTGGAAAGCTACGGCTTCCCACGCGACAAGATCACCACCTTCAACAACGCAATCGACCTCTCCGCGATCTACGAGGAGATCGCGCGCGCAACGCCCCAGCGCCTTGACGCTTTGCGAGAGGATCTCTGCGGCGGGAGCGAGAACGTCGCTGTCTATGTCGGGGGGATGTACGCTGAAAAGCGGCTCAGCTTCTTGGTGGAGGCCCTCGACCATATCCGCGCCACGATCCCGGATTTTCACGCGATCTTCATGGGAGCGGGCCCTGATGATTGTATCATCAAGACAGCCAGTGAGACGCGGCCCTGGATCCGCTATGTTGGCCCGAAGTTCGGACAGGAGAAGACCGACCACGCCCTGCTCGCAAAAGCGTGGCTGATGCCTGGCCTCGTGGGGCTCGCCGTGCTTGACAGCTTTGCTTATGAAACGCCGATGATCACCACCGCCTTGCCCTATCACAGCCCGGAATTCGACTACCTAGAGGACGGTGTGAACGGCGTCATCGTGCGCGAGAGCGGGGACGCCGCAGCCTATGGTGATGCCGTCATTCGTGTTTTGCGCGATGACGCATACAGGGCCGCGCTGGTTGCGGGCGGGCAGGCCGCGCGCCAGAAGTATTCCATCGAAGAGATGGCACGGCGCTTTGCCGATGGGATTGAGGGAGCGCTCAAGTGACGTCTTCTCTGCGTCTGATCGCCTTTCTGATGATCCTCGTGCTGTGCGTGCCTGCCTTCAGCATCGTTTGGGCGCCGCTCGATGGGCAGACCGCAGTCGAGCTTGAAATGTCGGGCTATGGCTATCTCGTGAGCTTTCGCTACGGATTTCTTGCAGCTTTTGCGTCGCTCTTTCTCTTCCCGCGCAGTCTGATGCGAGCCACGCTGCAAGTGCCTTGGCTCCTGCTTGCGCTTGGGGCGTGGCTCCTTTTCACGGTGCTCTGGGCGCTCGATCCCATCGACAGTCTTTTCCACTCCGTCGTGCTGATGACCTTTGTCGTAGCGGCCATTTATCTGGTGGAGATCACGCCCGGTGATGGCGCGCTCAGGGGATTGTGGCTGGTGAGCCTCTCGATTGTCCTGCTCGCGATCCTGCTCGGCCTTGCCCAAAGCGCCTACGGGCTCATGGCAGGATCCCATGCCGGCCTCTGGCGCGGGATCTTCGTGCACAAGAACCATTTTGGGCTCTTCCTCAGCTTCTTCTTCGTGTGGACGGTCCTTTCGGGCCCTTTGCTGTCGCGACGCATGCGGCTTTTCGGCTGTGCAGCGGCACTGGTTTGCCTTGTCCCGGTGGGCTCGGCTTCGGCCGTGGCGCTCACAGCCTCGGGCCTCTGCGCAGGGTTTCTCGTGCGGTGGTTGTCGCTTGGCCGGATCAGCGGGAGCGTCTCGCTTACCTCGAGCCTGGTGATCTTTGTCGTCGGGTTGGCCTGCATTGCCATGACCTTTGAGATCCTCGTTGGGGCGTTGAACAGGGATGTGTCTCTGACGGGGCGCACGGAGCTTTGGGGCGCGGCCCTCGATGCAGGGCTCCAGCAGTTTTGGGGTTTTGGATACCGCAGCGGGGGAGGCGAGGATGTTCTTATCCAGATGCGCTTGCAGTCCGGCTGGATGGTGGCTCCGAGCACGCACAATGGCTACCTGACCCTGCTCCTGGATGGTGGCTTTGTGGCTCTCGTTCTCTGGTGCCTCTGGCAACTCTCGGTTTGGGTGAACGCGGTTCTGTCTCGGCGCTATTCGGTGACGTACAAATCGCTCATCACCGGCTTCACGGCGATCTTCGCGCTCAACGGCTTTGTGGACAGCGTGTCGACGGCCTATCCGTCTTACGGGCTCTTTCTGCTGCTCCTTGTCTGGGGCACGGCACAGAAGGAGGCGCGCCGTTCCTCCGTTGCAACCGCGCAAAGCCCAAGGCCATTCTTCATCGCCACTCCGGCCTGAAGGGCGGTTTAGGACCCGCGGCGCGCCAGAAAGTGGACACTGGCCAGCGATGCAACAAGAAAAATGCCTGGCAGGAGGAACGCTGCACCAAATGCGGCGAGATGAGACACAGGCCCCCACATTGTCGCTAGGGCGGCGATCGCAGCGCAGATCGCGGACATCCCTGCGACGAGGGTCCAATTGTACCGCAGCCCGACGGCCCGCTGGGTGTCGCGCGCAAAGAGAAACGTATAGCTCGCCATCGCGGCAAACTTGGCAACGGCGACCCCGAGCGCTCCGTAGAACGGGGCGAGGAGAAGCATCGCGGCAACCCCCACCGCCATAGCCGCCACCGTGAAGAGGAGCGAGCGATGCGTTCGCCCCTCGATCAGCGTGCCGATGCTCACCGGATTGCCGCAGGCAAAGACGGTTGTTCCAACGAGGAGCACCGCAAAGAGTATCGGATCGAAGTCGAGCGACGGAAAGAGAGATGCCCAAAGAAGGGGAGTGATGAGCCAGAGCCCGAGGGACAGGCTCAGGTTGACGCAGACGAAGTAGAGAAAGCTCGAGCGGTAGAAAGGGGTGTGGTCCTCTCCCGATTTCAGCCGGGAGATTGCGAGCGGCGCAAACCACGTGAAGAAGGGCACCAGGGCGGAGCCTAGGATCTGTACGACCTTCACATGGGCCACATAGGCTGTCAGGGCCAGCGCACCGGCGCTGAGCGAAACCCCGTAGCGGTCGAAGTTCATGATGATGACCACAGAGGCCGCCGCGATCACAATGGGCAGGCCGTAGCGGATCCCGCGCCGCGCCGCGGCCCAGTTTGGCGCCATCTTCCAACGCAGTGCACGAAACCCGACGATTGCCGCGATCCCCGCAATCATCGCGCGGATGACAAGGTAGCCGGTGGCATCGCTAGGAAAGGCAAAGCCGGCCGCGAGGCACGCGGCAATGCAGAGCACCACCATAAAAGCACGGCCTCCTTCGAAGGTCGCGAACTGAAGCGGCTGACTGTTGCTACGCCAGAACGCGATGAAAAAGATGATCGTCCCTTCGAAAAGCACGATGAGACCGGCCAGTATCGCCGCCGGTAAGGCTGTGCCAAATGCGAGGAGAACGAGTGTGGCAAGGGCAGCAAAGAAACAAACGAAGAGCGCGTGGATAGGAAGAAGCTGGCCGGCGATACCGGGATCGCTGCCATGCGCGTTCATGTAGCCGTAGTTCAGCCCCAACCCGGCGAGCGGGATGGCGAGAAGCAGGATTGGCTCGAGCGCGGCCCAGACCGCGTAATGCTCCGGTCCGATCTGCGCCAACAAGATCGGTGCCGTGGCAAAGTTCGAAGCGCCCACCAGAAAGACCGAGAGCACATAGAGCGAGATGGTTTGGGAGTGTTTAGCCGCCATGGCCAACGCTCCCGACCGTGCTTTTGCGAAGGGCAACAGGAAGTGCTCTGCCTTTTGCCCTCGCCGCAAGCTTTGCGCGAAATGCCAACACTAGCGCACCATCTTCTTGGTGTAGATGCCCGCAAGGATCATGAGCCCGATCAGACCGCCATGACGATACATGAATGTTGCCCATGATCGCGGCGGCATGCCGAGCGGCGTGTTGAGCGCCCGCCATTTCTCTTTCATAGACAGTCCCGGGCGCTCGAAGGGCATTTTGCGTGGGTTCGCGGCACATTCGCCGATGTCGCCGGGGGCAATCCAAACGGTGCCGCCGTGCTTTGTAAGCCTGTAGCCGTAGTCGAGATCGCCAAGCTGGTGAATGAACGTGCCGTCGATGGGCCCCAGCGCCCGCGTGACGACCCGCGGCAGAAGCACGAAGTTTCCGTTCATGGTATCGCACGGTTGGGGTGCCGCGCTGCGCGTTTCGATCCTGGCGACCTTGCTGGGGTCGCGCCTGCTCGTGCGCAGGAACCCTGAATAGGTCACGGTCTCCGTGCCTGGTTCAACGGTCGCACCCACGACCGCGAGCCTCTCTCCATGCGCGTCGGCCAGCGCGCGATAGGTCTCAAGCGCAGACCGGATGGCATCAGCCCGAAGCGCAACGTCATCGTTAAGCAGGAGAGCAAAGTCCGGATCGCCCTCAAGCGCCCGCGTCATTGCAACGTTCATACCGCCGCCCCAAAAGAGGCTGCCGGAGCCGTCCAGTAGCTCCACTTCCGGGAACGCGTCGGCCACGGCGTCCCGGGTGCCGTCCGTACTTGCGTCATCAAGCACCGTGACCCGCAAGGCAAAATCTTCGTTTGCGCCATCCTGCCTCCACAGGGAGCGCAGGCAGGCCAGTGTCGTCGCCTTTCTGTTGTGGACGGCGATTGCTACCGAGATCGTGGGCATGGGGTCGGCCATGGGCGTTGCCGTCTTTCTGGTAGTCCTCAGATACAGAGCTCTGCGCGATGCGCAAAACATGGACACGGTTGTGTACGCAAGCACAACGCCAAAATCCGGGCGTGCTCGGGACGGAATCAGGTCACCACGATGAAACGTCGCGGCTCCGCCAAAGGTAGGCAGCGTCGGCTTTCAGAGCCCGTCTCAGGCCAGATCCGCCCAGAATCAGGGCTTCCGACACTTTTTGTAAAAACGCGGCGTAAGACTTAACGATTTGGAAAGAATCCGGCGACAGACACATTTTCGCCGCAGGCAGGTGGCTGTATGCACCCGATGTCCGTACCTGCGTCGCTCATTGCGCCTTGGGCGCGTAAGGTCCGAAAGTGCTCGGGCATCAGACGACGATTGGAGTTGGGTGCATGGAAAGAATAAAGTTTGACTTCACGCAGGCAGATGCTGTCGCCGACACGCTGCCAAAGCTGGAGTGGTTCCGCGTTCTCGGAATACCTGTGTCTGTGACATCGGTGGAAGACACCGCCGCACGGATCAAAGCTTGGGCGCACGACGCACATCCCCGCTTTGTTTGCCTACGAGAAGTCCCTTCGCTCATGGCCTCACGCGCCGATCCGACGCTCCGCGCCCTTCATGAGGATGCCGCTATCGTCACGCCCGATGGCATGCCCCTCGCTTGGATGGGGCGCGGTCTCGGTTTGCCCGTGGCGCGCACATGCGGGCGCGACCTCATGCGCCACATATGTATCGATGAGCAAGGCGCCGGGCTGAAGCACTTCTTCTATGGCGGAAAAGAAGGTGTCGCCGAAAAGCTCACCGCGCGGCTCAAGGCGGAAAGCCCCGATCTCGACATCGTGGGAACGCACTGCCCGCCGTTTCGGGACCTGACCCCAGACGAAGAGGCCGAGGTCGTCGACAAGATCATCGCGAGCGGTGCCGATGTCGTTTGGGTTGGGCTTTCCTCTCCGCGCCAAGATCTGTGGATGTGGCAGCATCGCGCACGTTTGCCGCAAACATTGGTTGGTGTTGGCGCGGCCTTCGATTTTCTGTCCGGTGAGGTGAAAGTGGCTCCGGCCTGGATGCGAAAGCGCGGGCTCGAGTCTGTTTACCGGCTTATCTCCGAGCCCCGCCGCCTTTGGCGTCGTTACCTGATCCTCGTCCCGAAGTTCCTGCTGGCGCTCTTGCGGGAGGGGTCTCTCGGCACTTTGATCAAGGGCGCCCGGAATATGCCGACCAAATAGGTCTCTCCGCTAGCCCAAGGATCTATCGTTAGCTGCCTTGGGCCGCAGGGCATCCCTTCGCTGCGCAGGCTCCGTTGGGGTTAATCCATTCGTTTTAGAGCCATAGGCTGCCCATCGAGGGCATTAACCGTTGCACTCAAGTCCCGCGCAGCGCGTGATCGTGCGCACGTCTTCGAAATTTGATAGGGTTTCGGCGTTCTGGCTGTCAGACAGCTTCTTGACCGCAAGCGACGGAACCCGCCCAGATGATTTGGATGCGCGTAGCTTTCTCTCTGCTCTCCCTCGCCTGTTTGTCGGGGGCGATTGCCCTCTGGCCCAAAGAATACAGCAGCTTTCTGCTGAGCACGCAGGACCCTCTGGATTGGACGCTTGCGCCCGATCGCGTTGAGCTGCCTTCGCCCGCGTCTATCGAGGGGCACTACCTCACGCTCGAGGCCTGCGATCAGGTGATGGCAAGCGTTCAGATGGGTTTGGCACCCCGCGCCAACCGTGAGGCGATTGCGGCGCGCTGTCTGCGCATGAGCGACGCTATCCTCACCCAGAGCCCAAGCGTATCCTTTGCCCACATGGTGCGCGCGCAGTCGCTCTTTTATCTGGAAGACACGCCGACCGCCCTTGCGGCGTTGGGCGCCGCCGAACAGACCGGAGGAGCGCTCACCTGGATGGCGAGCCGCCGCTTTGAGATGCTTCTTCCGCGCTTTGCCGAGGCCGATGCGGATGCGCGCGACATGGCAGCCCGAGATATCGCACGGCTCATGGAAGGGGATGAGGCAAGCGTTCGACGCGTTGCGCGGGGCTATAGCCGGTCGGATGATGCCGCGTTCCGGCAATTTGTCGTAGACGCTGTGGACGCGCTGTCTGAAGAGGCGCAGCGCCGATTTGTGAGCGCGGTGAGGCGTGCGGGATGAGGTCAAACCCGTGAGCGAAGGGCTGTTCGACTTTGAGCATGACGAGCTTCTGGCGCCGCCCACGCCCGTGGATGGTGCGGCTCCGATACGGCGCGCGGTCTCTCAACGACGCGGCACACGTCGGTACGCGCGGCTCAATCGTCACACCGCCTATATCTTGGTTGCCATGGTCATATTGGCCCCGCTCCCAGTGGGCCTCAATCGCCCCAGCCTTTGGTTGCTTTGGGGCGGGCTGACCGGGGTGGTTGCGCTGTGGTACTTCACCATGGGGGCGTTTGCAGATCGCGAGCGGCCCCTACTATCGGCACGGTTTCCATTGCTTTTGGGGCTCGCGTTGGTGATCCCGGCCTACGCGATCCTTCAAGGCCTGCCCTTGGCCGGGTTCGTGCCGAGTGGGCTTGATTGGCCGATCACAAGCGGAGAACTTGGGCTGCTCGACATTGAAACGGTGAGCATCGTGCCTTGGGCGAGTTTCGTTGCAGCGCTTCGGTTCGCAACCTACATCCTTTTCGCGATGCTCGTGATCGAGGTGTCCGGCCGAGGCGACCGCGCTCGTGTCATTGGCTGGGCTATCTTCTGGGGTGTCGTCGTTCATGCGATTTGGGCGCTCGTGGCGCTGCGCTTCTTGGGCGATGTGAGCCTCTTTGGCGACAAGACCGCCTATCTCGGCGCCGCGACGGGCACCTTCATCAACCGCAATTCCTTCGCCACCTTCCTTGGGATGGGCATGGTCCTGGGCCTGGCGCTGACATTCGACCGTGGCAACAACGTGCGCATGCGGAGGGCCAAAGTTGGCCCACTCAGCCCGGAACGCATTGAAACGCTCGCCTGCCTGATCGGTGTCGCTCTCATCGGCCTTGCCTTGATCCTGACCCAGTCGCGGCTCGGGATCGCGGCGAGCGTTCTTGGGGTCGCCGTATGCGTCTTTGCCATGCGCCTGAAGGCGGGGGCATCCGTCTTCATGACACTCGCCATCATATTCGGGCTTGGCGGCGCTGCAGTTGCCGGTGCCCTCGCGATCTTTGGAGAAAGCGTGCTGGAGCGCGCTGTTTTCCTCGAGGGGTCTCTGGAAGACCGGCTTGAAGGCTACGCGCTCACATGGCGGCTCATCGAGGCGCGTCCGATTTATGGGTTTGGTTTCGATAGCTTCCGCCCTGCCTTTGAACTCGTGCACGAGCTTCCGATGAACCCAAATCTCGTTTGGGATCGCGCGCATTCCACGTATCTGTCCCACTGGGCGGAGCTGGGCTTGGTGGTGGGCAGTATCCCTATTGTGCTCGGCCTGCTGGTGGTCTGGCGGTTGCTGGGTGTGATCTGGCGCCGGGAACAGGACTTCGCGCTCCCCGTTGCCGCGTTGTCTGCGCTTGTTGTGGGGGGCGCGCACAGCCTCATGGACTTTTCACTCGAAATGCCTGCCAACGTGATCCTGCTTTTGGCCATCATAGGTCTCGGGTTAACGCATCGCGCCAGCGCGGAAAGCTCGGTTGACCTGGGGTCGTTCAGCGCAGCTGACGCCGAGCCGTTTGTGGCGCAGCAGGCGAGGACCGAGCCTGTGACCCCATCGGGTTCCGTGTGATGGCGGTCAAGGCCCCAAGTAACCGCGCGCGACTTACGCTAGCCGAGGCTCCAGCAGCCACCTACGTCGTGGGCGACGTCCACGGGGAGGTGCGCCTCTTCGACGAACTGGAGACGCTCATACGTGAGGACGCGGCGAAAGCAGCACCCGATGCCCCCATTCTTTTGGTTGCGGTCGGGGATGTGATTGATCGCGGTCCAGCATCAGCTTCGATGCTTGATCGTTTGGTGGAGCGAACCAATGACGGCCTCGAGCGCATCAGTCTCCTGGGAAATCACGAGGCTATGTTTCTCGAGTTTCTGGAGGCGCCGGACGGTAAAGCTCCGTGGCTGCGCTACGGTGGCCGCGAAACGCTGATGTCTTACGGGATGAGTCCGGATCCCGTCCTTGGGTTTGATTTGTCGTCGCGGGCGTTGCGCCAGCTCGTCGACAGCCATGTTCCTGCGAGCCACGTCGAGCTCCTCCGCTCGATGCCGGTGAGCCTGCGCCTGCCGGGCTACCTGATCTGCCATGCCGGTGTGAACCCAACCGCGCAGCTTGCCAGGCAAAGCGATGATGATCTGATTTGGGGCAACCCCCATGATCTCGACTCGGCGCCATTCAACTCTGCCGCAGTTGTCGACCTTATTACTCATCGGCTGATGGTCGTGCACGGTCATGTCCCGGAACGGCGTGCTGAGAAGTGGGATCGACGCATCGGCGTGGACACGGGTGCCTATGCCACCGGACGATTGAGCGCCGTGCGCCTTTCGCCCAATCAGGAGCCTGTTTTCCTGCACGTCGGCGGCGGGGACGGTCAGGACGTGGAAGCCGAAGATCTTGCGCTCGACAAAGGCTGAGCGAGGTGCGGCGCGGCTGCACCACACGGCCGCATCATGCGATATTCGAGTGGTGCTGAAATGATCGAGCTGATACCTCGCTCCCGCGGGGCGAGCGACGGTACCTTTTATGGAAGATCAGAAGCTAGAGTTTGACCTGCGCAACGTGCTCGCAGTGTTGCGGCGACAGCTGCGTTTGATCTTTTCGATCGTTGCTCTCGTGGTCGCGCTGGCACTTGCATATGTCTTTTCCGCGACCCCACTTTATCGCGCTGAGGCTCTGATCCTTGTCGATCCGTCCGAGCAGAACCTGCTGGAGCCAGGGCAGGTGAATTCCACGCAGGCAGCCGTTCTGAACTCGCGCGTCGAGAGTGAAGTGGAAATCCTGAAATCTGCGGCCATGGCACAAGCAATGGTACAGGCCGCTGATCTGGTGACGGATCCCGAGTTCGGCCCATCCTTGTCCACGCGGGCAAAGCTCCTTCAGGCAATTGGCATCCAGCCACCCGAGCTGCCGGATGGCGATGCGCTTCTAAAGAACGTTATCACCGCATTTTCGGAAGCGCGCGACGTGCGGCGCCGGGGGCTGACCTTTGTGATTGCGGTGAGCGTCACCTCAGAAAGCCCTGATCGCGCGGCCTTTCTCGCCAACACGCTGGCCGAAACGTACATCTCCCGGCAGGTCGAGGCGAAAGTGAACAGCGCTCTTGCGGGCCGAAACGTCCTGCAGGGCCAGATTGCCACGGCGCAGACACGGCTGGCGCTCACGTCAGAGCGGCTCGACAACTTCATTTTCGACAACCTCGACCGCCTTGAGGCCGAAAGCGACGACGGCGCAATCACGGCCTTGCGTGCGCAACTGGCATCTACGCAGTCGCTGCAGGCCGCGCGCGCTGCGCTGAGCGCGGATGCGCAAGGGGCGCTCGAGGAGGGAAACTGGTCCACGTTGAGCACGACGTTGCAGGATCAGGTCCTCGTCGAGCTGGAACGCCAACGCCTCGAGCTGGAGCGCCGTCTCGGTGATGCCGAAGAGGGGCAGTCACTCGCGGTGGATCTTCAGGCGGCTCTGGACGAGGTCGAGGCAAATCTGCAGGCGCAAGCCAGCCAGCGGGTCGTGGCCCTACAGGGCGAGGTGCAGGAGCTCGAAGATCAGATCGGCAACGTGCGTGATGACATCCGCAACACGCTGCTGCGCTCGGACCTTTCCTCCAACACGCTGGCAGAGGTTTTCACGCTTCAGCAAGAGGCGGAGCTGTCGCGCAACCAGTACACAACGCTCCTCTCCCGTCTCTCTGACCTTGAGACGCTCGCCTCTGTTCAGATCGCGGACAGCCGGATCGTTTCCGAAGCTCTTCCCCCGACGCGGCCAAGCTCACCGAACAAACGTCTGACCCTGGCCATTGCCCTTGTCGGGGCCACCGGCCTCGGGATCGCGTTGGCCTTTGCCAACGAATACTATGTCGGTGGGGTGACGTCGGAGAGCCAGCTTGCCAATCTCGTGCAAGGGCCCGTTGCGGGCAGTGTGCCCAATTTCGAGCTGCCGCGTGGCCTGACCTCGGTTGCGGATTGCATCGTGGACCAGCCGTTATCGCCCTATGGCGAAGCATTTCGGCAGATCAGGGCGCGCATCGATCAAACTTTGAAGAAGCGCGGAGGAGAGCCGGGCAGAGGCCGCGTGATCCTTGTGACGTCTGCCGTCCCCGCGGACGGGAAATCGACGACGGCCCTGTCGCTTGCGCGCACCTACGCAATTTCCGGCGTCAAAACCGTGCTTGTGGATGCAGACCTGCGCAAACCCGCGCTTGCCCGTCAGATGGGAGTGACGCCCAACAGCTCTCTCCTCCAGTACCTGAGCGTGTCCGATCCCAAAGAGCTTCAGCTGCCGCTCTTTTCCAAGGACCCCAAATCGACCTTGAATGCCGTCTTGGGGGATGCCCGCAGTGAGATCCCAACCGATCAGCTGGTGGTGTCAGAACGCTTCCGCGCAATGCTTGACGTGGCGCGTGAGCACGCCTCGGTGGTGATCGTCGACAGCCCGCCCGTTCTGCCAGTGGTGGATGCACGCTACATCGCTGACCAAGCGGACCTCATCATGTTTGTCTCACGGTTCGCTTCGACGACGCAGCGCGACATTCGCTATGCGATGGATCAGATTAAGTCTTCTCTGACGGCGGATGTGCCCATCATCTCGATGTTGTCGCATGAAGAGCAACGCGAACGGTTCCAGCGCTACAAGGGTTACTACGCTGACTACACGAGCTGAGGGCGAATCCTTACTCAAAGCAGCCACCCGGAGCCTGACTACGGGCCAAGGGCGCAAAACAACGTTTCAGAGCTGGACACAATTTCGACAAGTGCCTGCTTTTGTGTCCCGTTTTCGGGTTCAGAGCGCCGCTCAAGGTGAATGTCCTGAAAGCAATTGGAAACCCAGCGGAGCGATGGTATCGAGCCTACGGGGTGAACTGTCTACGTGCAGTAAGGAGATCGTGGTTATGGCGAAAGTGTCGACATTGAAGAGCGTAATGCTGTCCGCGGCTTTGGCCGTGGGGGTCGTGACGCAGCCTATGGTTGCCAGCGCCGCTGTAACACCTATCCGCTATGACGCGATCCTTCAGGAGCTTCGCGTGGCGTGTCTGCTTGAGGGTCAGCTGCCCGAGCTCATCGCCAATGCACGCATCGAGATCCTGGAAGTGCCATCGCAGCCTCTGACCGATGCACAGCTTGCTGGCATCATTGGGCTCATCGTGACGGAATGCGATGGCCTGTCCGCGGCAGCTCTCGCAGAGATCCTGCCGGAACTCGATATCCTCGTGAGCGTTATCACCGACGAAACGATCCAGGACACGGCGGACATCATCGTCACCACGCTCACGACGGGTGACGACCTCGATGACGACATCATCGCTGAGCTTGCAAGCCCGGCCTGAGCCGAGCCTGCCCTTTCCGTTAGTTTGTGAGAGCTAGCAGCGCGGCACGCCCATGCGGTGCATGTCGCGCCCGGAAATCTTGATCACCCGATCGCTCGCCACGTACTGGCCTTCGCGCAGGTACCATTGCCGAAGGGCAGGAGGATAGTGCGCTGCCAAAAGCTCAGCTGCTGATGAATTTGTGAGCGCGCGCGATTGGCCGCGACGGCTCGGCCCGTGGAACCCAAAGACGGCGTTCGCGCTCACGCAGGTTTGCGGCAGGCCCAGATACATCGTGCACGCAGACATGCATTGTCCGACGACTTTGACGGGCGTGCGCTGCATGCGCAGGTTGTTGAGCTCCCTCAGCCGTTGCATGACGCTTCCGCCATAGTCGCGAGAGATCACAAGGGCCTCGGTCGCGTGGGCGTTTGATGGGGGCAAAACAGCACCTGACAGCGCAAGTGATGCGAGAATTACTGTCGATAGCTTCCGTATTTTGAACTTTATCTTGGTCATGAAACCTCGGTTCTCGGATAGTGGCTTTTCAAAGCCTTCGCTGTGATCCCCGCCTAGCCCCCGCTCAGTCCGGTCTCACGCCATCCAACGTCCCAAACGAAGTCCGCAAAAGCTGGGCGAAACCATGGTCAATTCTGACAATTGTTGGCCGAACCCCAACAAGTTGAACATGATTGCACCAAAGCGCGGCTGGCGGAGGGGACCGCCATGGGCACGTTTGCCTGGTGAGCGATACCAAGGCGCGAGGGAGCCGCGCCCTCACTGAACCGATGTTGTGCAGCGTCCTGATCGGCCGGCCCCTGACAGGGAGAAAGATAGACCGCACTGAGTAACGTGCACGACACAGTTGTGTTTTGGGCGCTCTACCGCCCGCCGAGCCCAGGTTCTGCGCGTTTTTTCGCGACCCGGTATCAGGCGCGGCCTCCGGACCGTCTGTTTAACGCGCGGCATCTCGTCGTGGCGTGATCACGAGTTTTCCGTCTAAAGTTAACCTGGGCAATCAAAGACCCCACTGAAGCACTGAGATTTCCGGCGTGACACGTACAGTTTTTGTGAGCCATTCCAGCAAGGATGCTGCCGAAGCCAACGACCTCGTTCGGGAACTCGAAGCGCGCGACATCACCTGCTGGATCGCACCGCGGGATATTCGCCCCGGTGAAGCCTACGACGAAGCCATTGTTGCGGCCATCGAGGAGGCGGACGCGCTCGTCGTCCTTGTGTCCCGCGATTCGATTACCTCTCGCCACGTCCGCAGCGAGGTTGTGCGGGCCTCATCGGACGCCAAGACCATCTATCCCGTAAGACTCATCGATATCGAGGTGGCCGGCGGTCTGCAGTTTCATCTCGAGCTGAGCCAGTGGGTCGACTTTTTCCCAAGCCCCACCGCGGAGGCCTACGACAACCTCGCCGAAGCCATCAAGACGGGCCAGTCTGCCGTCCCGGGCACGATCCGGCAGGGGGCAAATCCACGGCGTTGGGCGTTTTTGACCTTGGCGGGTGTTGCCGCTCTCCTTGTCGCTGCGTTTGGTCTCAGCTGGGCTTATTCGTCCTGGCAGATGCGTCAGGACATGCTTGCGACGGAACAGGAGATGAAGCGCTTCGAAGAGGATCAGGCGCGGTGGGTGGAGGAACAAGACGAGGCGGCCTTTGCCTCCCTAGACGTTAAAGCGTCTTTTTGGGCAGATCAAAGCGGCTTCTACTTGCGGAGAGTGACCCTTGTTCGGTCATCATTTATTTCGCGAGAGCTCTTCGGAACGCTCTCCATCAACGGCGGACAACCCCAATCCTATCCAATCGACATGTCGGCTGAGACAATCCGGCTGGATCCGGCGGATCTTCAATCCCTTACATTTCGCGTCACTGATGCTGATGGGGTTTTGAGTGCGGATTTTGACCTTATGGACGATGTCCGTGACGCGCTCGCCAACGCTGTGCTGCGCTTTGAGAGCACGCTGTCTAGCGCAGCAACCGACAATTACCTGACGTGCTTTGCGGCAGGATGTTTGATGCACACAAGCAGGTCGGGCTTTTGTGACGCGTCTGTTCGCTCCGTCGCGTTACAGCAGGGCGACTTGCGCCATGAGGTCCCTGAAGGATTCTGTGATACTCCGAACGATCTTCAAACCTATTGTGTCACGGCGCCAGAATTGCCGTTTCCGCTCGTGCCCGGGGAATCCTTCGACATTTCCTACCGGCTCGTTGACGGATCCGAACGCAAGGTCAGCAAGGTTATCCGCCATCGACAAGTCCAGAACGAGGCCGTGTATGCGCAAGTCCCAGCCGTCGATGGCACTGAAGCGCCGGTTCTAGTGGCGAACTACACCGCGCCTGACGTCACCGTGGGCAGTTTTTCATTCGCGGTCGGTTGGGGAGAATGCGGCGCCGATGGCAGGCTGTTGAGCGAAGTGCGCGACCGTGGGGCGCACCTCTTCGTCGATATCGACGGCAATGGAATGATACGCGTGAACCAAGAACCGTTCTTCTTTTCCTACTTCAATCCTGGAGATGAGATTGGCGGATCTCATCCCAATACACCCATCCGTCTGCCTGCTGGGCGACAATCGATTGAGATCGCCTTTGGCGGGCCGGAGGGGATCAAGGCTGGGCCGTGGACCTACGACTTCGATCCTGCTGCTGTTGCCCGTGCCACGGCCGCGCAAGGGCTGATTCCCGAGATATCGTGTACCGGCGCGCGGTTCATGCCGCGGTATGCGGGTTATTCGTCGCAAGATGCGCCGATCTGCTTGCCCACACTCCGGCAGGCCTTCTTCGATGTCGCTGCGGTAGAATTCGGACCAAGCCCGCACGATTTTTCAACCCGAATTGAGATCGACTTCGATGCGGAGGACTACCTGACTGGGCAATGCGATGTCTACGAGAGCGCCTGCGACCCGTTTATTTTCGCGATCCCTGAGGATTGGCCAGCCGTGAACAGCCGCGTGGTCATGAAGGACGGACGGATCCTATCGCAGATGCGTCACCCATTTCAGCGCTAGCGCAACGCGCGCCAATAGCCTATGACGGGGCAGGGGATGGGGGCATCTCGCGACAAGAAAGAATCTGGATTATCCTTTGGCCGTGTGTGGCCAAGTCTTTCCTGCGCGGCCCGACACTCCAAATTTTCGCAACTCTGCCTTCAGGAGATGCAAGTGGCTAATTTTCAGGACGGAAACACAATGTTTCGCGGACCACCTGATTTTCTGGCGCAGAGTTACTTTCTCAGAACAGAGTGTTCGTTATAGCTTTACCATATCATTTGTTACGAGTTGGGGGTGCAGGTGAAACACAGGCCAGATATTGACGGTCTACGATCGCTCGCCATCATACCAGTGGTCGCATATCACGTTGGGTCACCCGCGGTTCCAGGTGGCTTTGCCGGGGTTGATGTCTTTTTCGTCATTTCCGGATTTCTCATTACGATGATCATTCGCGACGAGCTGCTGGCAGGGCGCTTTTCGCTTCTAGAATTCTACAAGAGGCGCGCGCTGCGCATTGTGCCGGCTCTTTTCGTGATGATCGCGGCAACTTACGCGTTCGCGTATGCCACCATGTTGCCCGTCCAGTTTGAGGATTTCGGAGCAAGTGTCGTTGCGGCCGGGCTCTTCTTTTCCAACATCTATTTTTGGCAGCAGACGGACTACTTCGCAGGGAGTTCCGAATTCCTACCGTTGCTGCATACGTGGTCTCTGGCGGTTGAGGAGCAGTTCTATCTGGTCTTTCCGCTCGTGATGATGGCGGTGGCGTGGTTCTTCCGCGCACGCTTCACCCCTGTGCTTCTGGTGCTCGTCCTTGGGTCTTTTGCGCTCTGCCTTTGGGGCACCGCAAACGAGCCGAGCGCGACCTTCTACCTTCTGCCAACCCGCGCGTGGGAACTAGGCATCGGCGCCCTCGTGGCGACGGCGCACATCCCAAAGCTACCGCGCTGGATGGCCGAAGTTACGTCGCTGCTCGGGGTGGCGTTGATCGGCTATGCCGTTTTCATGCTCGACACGAGCATGGATTTCCCCGGCTACAATGCGCTCTTCCCCTGTCTCGGCGCAGCACTTCTCATCGCCTACGCCCGCGACACACGCGTCGGTGCGCTGCTGTCGACCAAGCCCTTTGTTGGCGTTGGTAAGATCAGCTACTCGCTTTACCTCTGGCATTGGCCGGTCATTGTTTTCTACCGGCTCGAATACCATGCCCAGCCAGATCGCGTGCATATGCTCGAGATGGTGGTGTTCTCGATTGCGCTCGCGGTGGCAAGCTACGTCTTCATCGAGGCACCGTTCCGTGATCGTCGCCTGAGGATCATGCCGCCGCGGCAGATCCTTCCCTGGGGCGCGGCAGCTCTCCTCACGATAGGGGGGCTTGGGTTCGAGACGTGGCGCTCCGGAAATGGATGGCGCAGCGTGCCAGCCGATGTGCAAACCATTGCGTCTTTCCTCGACTACACGTCGCTGAGTTCCTACGAGACCCAGTTCCGCCCGGGTCGCTGCATGATCAATCAGGCCGACGGTTCCTTTGATGCCTTTGACATCAACTACTGCCTCGCCATGGAGAACGACCGCCCCAACTACCTCGTCGTGGGCGACAGTCACGCGGGCCATCTGTGGCGCGCTGTGCAGATGGAACATCCGGAGATCAACGTTCTCCAAGCCACATCGAGCGGGTGCCGTCCGACCCTCGATGCGAAGGGTCATCCGCGTTGCACCGACATGATGGATTACGTCTTCGATGAATTTCTTCCGAACGAACGCCTCGACGGCGTGATCCTGGCTGCCCGGTGGAAGCCGGAAGACATGCGCAAGATCGGCGACACTGTGAGCTACCTTGATGATGTCACAGACCGTGTGATCGTCATGGGACCAACGGTTGAATACGTTGGCGAGTTGCCCTTCCTACTCGCCAAGAGCCGACTTTCGGGGAACGACTCCCTCATCGCGGCGGCGATCGATCCAACACGCAAAGAACTCAGCGACGAGATGGCCTACCGCCTCGCAGACCTCGATGCGCAGTATTACCCGGTCTATGATTATCTCTGTCGGGGACAGACCTGCCTTGCTGAAACAGAAAGCGGGGAGCCCATGCAGTTCGATTACGGACACTTCACATTGTCCGGGTCCATCGAGCTGGTTCGTCTGATGAAGGCGGACGCTCGCCTCCCGCTAAAGCTCGGCGAGTAAGGCCCAAAACAAGACGATCGGTTTGAAAAAGAAGGCGCGCCAGAACGAGGCGCGCCTTCCTTAACTCTTCAGGCGTGCGATCAGGCCGGTTTCATCACGATCCGCTCAATGGCCATGTCACGCTCACGACCGGAGACTTCAGCGACGCGCGCGATGTTCTTGAGCGTGCCGTCCCGAGACGACACCGAACCCTGCACAGCTGATCCGGACGCACCTTGGGTCGTGCCGGTGATGATGGCGGTGTTGCCGGTAAAGACGACCTCAACCTCCCACGTGTCGCCCGTCGCCGGGGTAACACCGCTGAGGATAGTGCCAGCATTGGACTTTACTGCCAGTTCTCCAGCGACAAAACCAACCCGCACACCGGTCTCTGC